>NZ_SCMW01000042.1:0-33590 GCF_005502845.1 Brevibacterium sp. 2SA
TGCTCGGAGCGATCGGGTTCCTCCCCGAACTGCCCGACATCCTCGCCCGCGCCGACGCCGTCGTCGCAATCGCCACGGAGCTCGCCCCGAGCGACTTCTGGCCCGAACCGCTGCCGCTGCCCGACACCGTCGTGCGCATCGACATCGACGAGACGCAGATGCTCAAGAACGCCGCGGTCAGCCACCCCCTCGTCGCCGACGCGACCGAGGCCGCCGCCGCGCTCGCCGGCGCCGTCGAACGGGCGCGGAGCCGAGTCTCCGGGCCTGCCGCAGACGCCGCGTGGCCGCGCGAGGTCGAGCAGATCGCCCACGCTGCGGCCGCACGCGACGGGCAGCCGTGGGCGGGCCTATCCGCGGGCCTCAACGCCTTCACGCAGGCCGCGGATTCCCCGGTCGTCATCGCCGCCGACCAGACGATGAGCTGCTACTACGGCGTGCAGACCGGGTGGGAGGCCCGCCTCGGCGATCGCTATCTCTATCCGGCCGGCGCGGGCACTCTCGGGTTCGCCCTCCCGGCGGCGATCGGCGCGAAGCTCGCGGCACCGGCAGCCCGCGTCATCGCGATCGAGGGCGACGGGGGAGCGATGTTCACGATCCCCGAACTCGCCGCCGCCGTCCAGGACGAGGTGAGCCTGGCGCTCATCATCGTCGACAACGGCGGGTACGGGGAGATCCGCAATGAGATGGCCGACCGGGGCGACGTTCCCTCGGGTGTGGCTCTGCGCGGACCCGACTTCCCGGCCCTCGCCGAGGCGATGGGAGCCCACGGAGTCCACGTCGACGGCGCCGACGAGCTCACCGCCGCCCTCACCTCGGCGATGGACCGCACCGGTCCCACCCTCATCCACCTGTGGGAGGACTCCCGAGCCTCGGAGGACATGCTCCGGCGCTGAGGACCAATCGCAGGCGCACCACCCGCTCACCACCCAGCCCCACCCCCGCGCCCGGCGGGGGACGAAGGAGAGACATGACCTACACCCCGTGGCCGCTCAGCGAGGAGCAGTCCGCCGTCATCGACCTGTGCCGGACCTTCGCCGTCGAGCAGATCCGACCCGCCGCACGCGCCGTCGACGAAGCCGACACCGAATCGCCGGTCGACCTGTTCGCCGCTGCGGCGAAACTCGGGATCACCGACTTCATGATCCCCGAGGAGTACGGCGGGGGCGGGTTCACCGACGTGTTCACGCAGTGCCTCGTCCAGGAGCAGCTGTGCTGGGGCGATCCCGGCATCGGGAACTTCGTGTGCTCGAACGGATTCTTCGCCGACCCCGTGCTCGCGCTCGGCACCGACGCGCAGAAGGAGGCGTGGCTGCGGCCGCTGACCGGGGAGACCCCGAAGTTCACGGCGCTGGCGACGACCGAACCGGGATCGGGATCGGATTCGGCCTCGATCATCACCCGCGCGGACCGGACCGAGGGCGGGTACCTGCTCAACGGACAGAAGGCGTGGATCTCGAACGCCGGTCTCGCCGACTTCTACGTCGTCTTCGCGAAGACGGACACCTCTCAGCGGGCCCGAGGGGTCAGTGCGTTCCTCCTGCAGAAGGACACCCCCGGCATGGAGTTCGGGGCGCCGATGAAGAAGATGGGGCAGCGGGCCATCGTGTGCCGGGAGATCTTCCTCTCCGACGCGTTCGTGCCCGAGGACAACCGCCTCGGCGGGGAGGGGCAGGGCTTCTACGGGCTCATGCGCACCTTCGACATCTCCCGCGTCGTCCTCGGCGCCGCGGCGCTCGGGACCGCGCGGGCGGCCTACGAGTACGCCCGTGACTACGCTCGCGAGCGCGAGCAGTTCGGGAAGCGGATCATCGACCATCAGGCGGTCGCGTTCCGTCTGGCCGACATGGCCTCGCGCATCGACGCCGCGTGGCTCCAGGTGCTCAACGCCGCCCGGATGATCGACGCCGGAGACGAGGTGCCTCGGGAGACCGTGACCGGCGCGGCGGCGATGGCGAAGCTGGGCGCCTCGGAGACGGCGATGTTCTCGACGTGGGCCGCCGTCCAGACGCTCGGCGGCTGGGGCTACTCGCGCGAGCACCCCGTCGAGCAGTGGATGCGCGATGCCAAGCTCGAGGAGATCGAGGAGGGCACGAGCGACATCATGCGCCTGCTCATCTCACGCAGCCTCCCGTGAGGGTTCCGGCCCGCGAGAACGGCAGTGAGACCGTCGCCGACCAGGCGCCCTGTCTGGTCGGCGACCGGTTCGAGAAACCTCGGCGAGTCCCGGAATAGCCTGACCTAACCTTGTGTTGTTCGAGATGAGGCCCTGATATAGGGTCGAAAATGAAGCCGCCGGCCAAGGCGGGCATCAATTCTCTTCAGGAGGAATCTCATGGCTGAGCAGTACACACTTCCGGAGCTGCCCTACGACTACTCCGCTCTCGAGCCGCACATCTCGGCTCGCATCATGGAGCTGCATCACGACAAGCACCACGCGACCTACGTCAAGGGCGCGAACACCGCCGTCGAGCAGATCGCCGAAGCCCGCGAGAGCGGCAACCTCGCGAACCTGCCCAAGCTCATCCGTGACCTCTCGTTCAACCTCGGCGGTCACGTCAACCACTCGATCTTCTGGCAGAACATGTCCCCGGACGGCGGCGACAAGCCCGTCGGTGAGCTCGCTGCTGCGATCGATGACCAGTTCGGTTCGTTCGACAAGTTCCGCGAGGTCTTCACGACCGCGGCGACGACGATCCAGGGCTCCGCTTGGGCCGTCCTCGTCTACGATCAGCTCGGCGGCAACCTCTTCGTCGAACAGCTCCACGACCAGCAGTCGGACATCCAGCAGGGCGGCACCCCGATCCTTCAGCTCGACATGTGGGAGCACGCGTTCTACCTCGACTACCAGAACGTCAAGCCCGACTACGTCAAGGCCTGGTGGAACATCGTCAACTGGGAGGACGCCGGCGCTCGCTTCGACCGCGCGGTCAACCAGACCAAGGGACTGCTCCTCGGCTGAGACGCTTCCCTGAACTGAGCGTGTGGGGCCGACGCGGGTCTCAGCGTTGACGCTCGCGCTCACTCGGCGGCCCGGACCCCATCACGGAGTCCGGGCCGCTGCGCATGTGCGCCCCTGACCTCCAGCTCCCGCTTCACTCCGACCTGAACGACCGACTGCGGCGGACTCGCTAGACTGGCGTGCGGGCGAAACCGCCCGCAGATCACCGTCGGAGGAAGCGAGCGCACATGAGGGTAGCCGTCATCGGAGCACAGGGACGGATGGGAGCTCAGGCCGTCCAGGCCGTCGAGGAGGCCGAGGGCCTCGACCTCGTCGCCGCGCTCGGCAGCTCTGATCCGCTCGAGTCGCTCACCGACCTCGACGTCGACGTCGCTGTCGAACTCACCGTGCCCAAGGCCACCGAGGACAACGTCCGGTTCCTCGTCGAGCACGACATCGACACCGTCGTCGGCACGACCGGGTGGGATGCCGACCGGCTTGAGCGGCTCACCGCGCTTCTCGACGACCACCCGGACACCGCCGTCCTCATCGCCCCCAACTTCTCGATCGGGGCGGTGCTCGCCATGCGCTTCGCCGAGGTGGCCGCCCCCTACTTCGACTCCGCCGAGGTCGTCGAGATCCACCACCCCCGCAAGCTCGACGCCCCCTCGGGCACCGCCGTGCACACCGCGCAGCGCGTCGCCGCGGCCCGCCGCGACGCCGGCCTGCCCGCCGTTCCCGATGCCACCGAGACCGATCCCGACGGCGCGCGCGGTGCGGTCATCGACGGCATCCACGTCCACGCGATCCGCCAGCTCGGCATGACCGCCTCGGAGGAGATCCACTTCGGTGCCGCCGGCGAGGCCCTGACGATCCGGACCGATTCGTTCTCCACCTCGGCGTTCATGCCCGGCATCATCACCGCCGTGCGGGCGATCGGCGATCGGACCGGGCTTCTGCACGGCCTCGAGAGCATCCTCGACCTCTGATGTCGAAAGCGAAGATCGGAGCGATCATCGTCTCCGTCGTGCTCGCGTTCTACTTCGTCCTCATGGGACAGCGGGCGTGGATCCTCCTGCGCGAACCCGAGCTCATCCCCAAGCTCATGGGCATCGCTCTGCTCGTGCTGCCGATCGTCGGAGCGTGGGCGCTCATCATGGAGCTCCTCTTCGGATCGCGGATGGAGAGGCTCGCGAAGATCCTCGAGTCCGAAGGAGGACTGCCCGTCGACGATCTGCCGCGCACACCCGGCGGCCGGATCGTGCGGGAAGCCGCCGACGAGGCGTTCGCCCAGTACCAGTCCGAAGCCGACGCCGCACCGGATGACTGGCGTTCGTGGTTCCGACTCTCGTGTGCCTATGACGCCAGCGGCGACCGGCGCCGAGCCCGCGCGACGATGCGCAAGGCGATCTCGATGGAGAGAGCCGGGCAGGCGTAGGCCTCTGGCTCCGGTCCGTGGTGTGCCTGCCGCCGGTCCGAGGGCTGCCCACCGACGGTCCGAGGGCTGCCCACCGCCGGCCCGTGGGGCACTGCTTACCGCCGGTCCGGGGCGCTGCCTACCGCCGGTCCGGGGGACCCGGATTCGCCGGCGGATCCGGATGCGCCGGGGGTTCGGGATTCGCCGGCTGTTCCGGCCGGAGCGGTGGAGGAGTCGCGGTCGCGGTGCCCGGTGCCGCCTCGGCGCTCTGACCAGCACCCGCGCGCACCGGACTCACGGCTGTGACGAGGGAGGCGATGACGCCTTCGAGCGGACCGCGGGGACTGACGAAGACCTTCCACACGATCGCGAGGATGATGAAGGTCAGCGCATGGATCGCGTACTCGGTCGTGACCTTCGCCGGGTCGGCCTGTTCGATCATCGGCGCCGGCTGGTAGAAGGGGTGCGTGATCTCGACGAGGACGACGTGCGCGGCGTAGACCGTCAGCGGCATCGATCCCGGAGCGCTCAGCGGTGCGAGCAGCCATGACCGCCGGCCGAGGAGGATCGCGGCGGCCTGGAGTACGGCGATCGCGGCAAGCGACGTGCCGGCGGTGGAGATGAGATCGAACGGGGTCGCCGAATGCGGCCCCGCAATCGCCAGCCACCACCACGAGTCCGGTGGTGTCACCCCGTAGCTGTTGATGAAGAGCGCGGCGTTGAGATCGGCCCCCGAGGTGGCGGCAAGAGCCTCGAGCTGCGCGCGGCCGCCGGCGACGTCGAGGAGGAACCACGAGCCGCCGCGGCCGATCGCGAAGAGGGCGACCCCGGCGAGGAAGAGCGCTGTGAGGTGCCGGCCGATGTCGATCTTCGCGACCGCCATGCCGAGGAGGATGTAGGCCATCCACTGGAGGATCGGGTAGTAGCCGGTGAAGATGAGGTCGGTGAACATCGGGCCGAGCGACGCGAGATCGAACCACGACATCGCCGAGTACGAGGTCTCGAGACCGTACGTGCTGCGCACCCACATCGACACGAGCGGGCTGAGAGCCATCCACAGCCCGGCGAGAGTGAAGAGCGCCCACGGCCGCAGCCGCAGGAAGAGCAGCGCGATGGCGAACATGACGCCGTAGTTGACGAGGATGACCGCGAGATTCGTCGTGATCGCTCCGAGGAAGAGCCCGACGACGATGATCGACGCCGCCCGCACGAGGACCCCGGGCGCGACATCGCGCAGCCGACCGGTGGCCCTGAGCGTGCCCTGTGTCGAGAGGACGAGCGAGCAGCCGGCGAGCACCGCGAAGAGCGCCGAGGCGCGACCGGAGAAGATCGCCGCCCACGTCGGGTCGCCCATCTCATCGGTGAGGGGGAAGATGTGGGTGACCATCATCGTCAGCAGCGCCAGTCCGCGGGCGGCATCGAGACCGACGAGGCGGCCGGGCGGGCTCAGTCTGCTGACGAACCGCGCCGAGGCGGTCGCCGGGTGAGTGCTCATGGAACGATTCTCACATGTGAGCCCCCTGGGCCGGGTGTGAACGGTATGTTAATGCCATGACCTTCAATCCGAATGCTGACATCAGCTCGAACCGGACGAGTCGTCGCGGACGCAACACGGCGATCGCCGGCGGCGGTGTCGGAGTCATCGGCCTCCTCGTCTTCCTCGTCGGCCCTCTCCTCGGCGTCGACCTCAGCGGGTTCATCGACGATCCGGCGCTCGAGAGCGGCAGCGGCGGGAACATCTCCAACGAAGCGGCGATGGCCCAATGCGACACCGGCGCCGATGCCAACAAGTCGACCGACTGCCGGATGGCCGGGGCCCAGGTCGTCCTCGACGACTACTGGTCGCAGCAGGTCAAGGGTTACACGCCGCCGCAGATGACGATCGTCGACGGACAGACGTCGACGCAGTGCGGCACCGCCTCGAACGCCGTCGGCCCCTTCTACTGCCCGCCCGAGCAGGGTGTCTACATCGACCCGACGTTCTTCGGCGTGATGCGGGATCGTTTCGGCGCCTCCGCCGACGAACTCGCGCAGCTCTACATCGTCGGCCACGAGTGGGGTCACCACATCCAGAACATCACCGGGACGATGGACCGGTACCCCAACAACGGCACTGGTCCCGAGAGCAACGGCGTGCGCACCGAACTCCAGGCCGACTGCTATGCCGGGGCCTGGCTCGGCGACGTCACGACGCTCACCGACGACAACGGCACCCCGTACCTCGAGCCGCCGACGCAGACGCAGATCGACGATGCCCTCAACGCGGCCTTCGTCGTCGGCGACGACTACATCCAGGGGCAGTCGGGCATGGTCAACCCCGAGAGCTTCACCCACGGGACGAGCGAACAGCGCCAGCGGTGGTTCACCGACGGCTACAACAAGGGCCTCGGCAGCTGCGACGCCTTCGCCGTGCCCGGCAGTCAGCTCTGAGACAGCCCCTGCTCTGAGGCAGCCCCTGCTCTGAGGCAGCAGGCTCTGAGGGAGCAGGCACTGAGGCGAGCCGCGAGACCCCTTTCCCCAGTTATCCATACCGTGATATGAATTACTGGTCGGCTTCACCTCGCGCATCGATCAAGGACGATCATGTCTCACCTCTTTCCCCATCTCTTCGAGCCCATCACCCTCGGTTCGCGGACCATCCGAAACCGCATCGTCTCATCCGGCCATGACACGGTCCTCGACGACCACGGGCAGATCGGCCCCGACCTCGTCGCCTACCACGAGGCCCGAGCCCGAGGCGGCTGCGGACTCATCGTCCTCCAGGTCTCCGGCGTCCACGAGACCGCGCGGTACACGAACCATGTCCTCATGGCCACCGACGACTCCGCGATCCCCGGCTACCGAGCCGTCGCCGAGGCGGTCCACCGGCACGGCGGAACGATCTTCGCCCAGCTCTTCCACCCCGGGCGCGAAGTCATGGACGGTCAGGGCGGCATGGCACCGCGGGCCGTGGCACCGAGCGACGCACCGCAGGAGCGCTTCAAGGTCGTGCCCGAGACGCTGAGCACAGCGCAGGTGAGAGACATCATCGCCGGGTATGCGAGCTCGGCGGCGCTGATCGCCGCCAGCGGCATCGACGGCGTCGAGATCGTCGCGAGCCACGGCTACCTGCCCATCCAGTTCTTCAACCCGCGGATCAACACCCGCACCGACGACTACGGCGGCAGCCCCGAGAACCGCCGCCGCTTCCTCACCGAGGTCGTCGCCGGGGTCCGCGCCGCCGTCGGGCCCGACATCGTCGTGGGCCTGCGCATCTCGGGGGAGGAGAAGACCGAGGACGGCCTCGTCGCCGGAGAGATCCTCGACCTCATCGGCCACCTCGACGAGCAGGGCGCCCTCGACTACTTCTCCGTCACCGCCGGCGACTCCTCGACCCTCCAGGGCGCCGTCCACATCGTGCCGTCGATGCAGATCGAACCCGGCTACGCGACGTCCCTCTCGGCGCAGGTGAAGAAGGTCACCGACCGGCCCGTCATGGTCGCCGGCCGCATCAACCAGCCCCATGAGGCCGAAGCCGCGATCGCCGAAGGCCGCACCGACATGGCGATCATGACGCGGGCGATGATCTGCGACCCCGACCTCGCCGAGAAGTCGAAACGCGACGCCGTCGACGAGATCCGCGCCTGCATCGGCTGCAACCAGGCGTGCATCGGCCACTTCCAGATGGGCGTGCCGATCTCGTGCATCCAGCACCCCGAGACCGGCCGCGAACTGATCTTCCTGCCCCGCCCGCACGTCCGTCGGCCGCGTCGCGTCCTCGTCATCGGCGGGGGACCGGGCGGACTCAAGGCCGCCGCGGTCGCCGCCGAACAGGGCGATGACGTCGTCCTCTGCGAAACCGCGCCCCACCTCGGCGGTGCGGTGCTGCTCGCCCAGACCCTGCCCTATCGTGCGGAGTTCGGCGGGGCGGCGACGAACCTGTCCGCCGAGGCGGCCCGGGCCGGGGCCGAATTGCGCACTTCGACGCCGGTGACCCAGGAGATCCTCGCCGAGGTGGCCCCCGACCATGTCATCGTCGCCACCGGTGCGGTCGAGCGGATGCCCGCCCTCGAGATCGCCGATGATGCCCTCGTCATCGGGGCCCGCGAGTACCTCAGTGAGGACCCGCGGCTGCCGGCCGGGCGCATCCTCGTCGCGGACTGGAAGGGCGACTGGATCGGGCTCGGGATCGCGCTCCGGCTCGCGGAGTCCGGGCATCCCGTCACACTGGCCACGGCCGCGAACTTCGCCGGTGCCGCGATCCAGCAGTACACCCGCACCCTGCTCGTCTCCCAGGCGCTGCGGGTCGGGGTGGAGTTCCTCGGGGACGCCCGGCTCGTCGGCGTCGATGAGGACACCGGATACCTCCAGTCGACGCTGTGCGAGATCGTCCACGAAGTCGACGGGGTCGCGGCGACGATCGTGTCCGCGGCTCCCCGGGCGACGGTGCCCGACCTCGACTTCGGACCGGCGAGCGTCGAGGTCATCGGCGACGCCCGGGCTCCGCGGACGGTCGAGGAAGCCGTCTACGAGGGACTCGTCGCCGCGACGAACCTGACGCGGAACCAGCCTGCGACGGCGAGCTCATGAGCCCGCGCCCCCAGCTCGATCCCACGGCCGTCGCCGCGAGACGGACGGCGATCCTCGAGGCGACGATTGCCGAGATCGTCCGACGCGGACCCGAGGCCGTGCGGCTCAAGGACGTCGCCGCGGCGGCCGGGGTGTCCGTCGGCACGGTCCAGTACTACTTCGCGAACCGCGACGACCTCCTCCTCGAGGCGCTGTCGTCGCACAGCCGCTCGGTCATCGACGCGATCGAGCGGCTCGCCCGCGTCGACGGGAGCGCGTGGGATCGCCTGCGGGCGACGTTCGCCGCGGTGCCGACCGTTGAGTCGTACGAGCACCGGGCGATCGTATGGGTCGAACTCGTCGCGGCCGCCCGCCGGAACCGGATCCTCGAGCAGTCCGTCGCCGAGGTGTTCGCCCGCTGGCGGGCGCACTTCCGTTCCCTCATCGACCTCGGGATCGCCGAGGGGAGCCTGACACCTCAGGCGGACACCAGCCGCATCGTCGACACGCTCATCGCCCAGATCGACGGCGTCGACCTCGCGATCGCGGCGGGGCGGGAGGGCCTCACCCCCGACCAGATCAGCGCGACCCTCGAGGCGACGGCCGCCGCCCTGCTCGGGGTCGACTCGACGGCAGTGGCCCGCCGTCCCTGACCGCGGGCAGTCCCGTCCTCACAGCCGCGCGATGGTCTGGACGTCGTCGCGGAACTCGCGCACCGTCTCCTCGGACACCGTGGCCCGGGTCGCGCGGAGCGCATCGAGGTAGTTCTCCGTCGTCAGCACGTCCGAGCGCGCGTCGATGGGCACCTGGTCCTTGCCGAGCGACGCCGCCAGCGCCTCCTGGGAGGCTCGCCTGGCCGCATACTCGATGTCGGCCGGGGTGAGCCCGGAGCTCGCATCGACGAGGGCATCGACATCGATGTCGGCGATGACATGATCGGGGATGTACCTGCTCCAGATCGCATGGCGCGCCGTCGCGTCGGGCAGGCCGATCGGAATGACGTAGTCGAAGCGGCCGTGCCGGAGGAACGCGGCATCGAGGGCCCGGACGAAGTTCGTCGCACAGATGAGCAGCCGCCCCTCCCGATCCCGGAACTCCGCAACCTGCTTGAGCAGCTCGTTCGTCACACCCTGAGTCGGCGACGGCGGTTCCCCGCCGCGCTTCGACGCGATCTCCTCGACCTCGTCGATGAAGACGACGGCATGCTCGAGCTCGCCGATCTGCTCGAACGAGGATCGCAGTCCCGCGGCCACGCCGCCCGGCTCCCCGGACAGCCGGGAGGGGAAGAGCTCGACGAACGGCCAGTCGAGGCGGGAGGCCACGGCCTTCGCGAACGTCGTCTTGCCGGTGCCGGGCGGACCGAAGAGCATGACCGCGCGCGGCGGGACGACACCGAAGTGATCGGCGAGGTCCGGTTCAGCCAGGGGCACGACGAGGCGGTCCTCGAGCATGTCCTTCTCCTGCTGCATCCCGCTCACCGCGTCCCACAGGTGCCTGGGCAGGATCCGGCCGCCGACGCTGCGGAGCAGATCGAGTTCGCGCCGCTGCACGGGCATCTGCCGTTCGAGGTACCGCAGCTGCGAGCGCACCTGGAAGCCGTTGGACTCCAGACCGGCGAACGCCGGGGACTCCGCGGGCACGAGGATCGAGAGCTTTCCGAGACCCAAGGGCATGAAATGGCGCTCGAGCGCATCGAGGAGCCCCGCCTCGGCGGCATCGGCCTGCTCCACCTCGGCGAGGACATGGAAGAAGACGATCCACCCCTGCGCGTGCGCGGCCCGGCCGACCGCGGCCCCGACGATCTCCTCACCCTGGACGGCGACGACGGCATGGTCGTTCTGGCATGAGGCGATGACCTCGGGCAGGGAGTAGACGGGTGCGGACGTCGAGGACTGGGCGGACTCCCAGAGACGGACGATCCCGTCGAGGTCGTCATCGTGGAAGTCGCGGATGCGGGTGCGGCTCATCGAACTCTCCTTCGGTGGGTGTCGCACGGGGCGTGTGCACAGCCTATGTGATCTGCATCTCAGCCCACCAGCCCAGGTCGCGGCGCACCCTGAGCCGGTGCCGCGGGGACCGGCCCCTCAGCGGTATCCTTGTGGCATGGCGATTCTCGGGGACAGTGCGGCGGGCGCCGCAATCGATGCGTTCGGTACCGTCGGCACGGCAATGGTGACTCCGTTCAAGGACGACGGAAGCATCGACTGGGCCGGCGTGGAGAAGGTCGCCGATCACCTCGTGAGCCTCGGCAACGACATGCTCGTCGTCTCCGGCACGACGGGGGAGTCCCCGACGACGACCGACGATGAGAAGATCGAGCTCCTGCGCGTCGTCCGCGGCGCCGTGGGCACCCGCGCGAAGCTCGTCGCCGGCACCGGGAACAATGTCACCGCCCACACTGTTGACTTGAGCAGGCGATCGGCCGAGGCCGGGGCCGACGGCCTCCTCGTCGTCACGCCCTACTACTCGAAGCCGACGCAGGCCGCGATCGCCGCCCACATGCGGGAGGCCGCGGACTCCACCGACCTGCCCGTCATGCTCTACGACATCCCGGGCCGGTCGGGAGTCCCGATCGACACGGACACGCTCATCAGCCTCGGCGAGCATCCGAACATCCTCGCGGTCAAGGACGCCAAGGGCGACCTGTTCGCCTCCTCCCAGGTGATGGCCGCCTCGCCGCTGGCCTACTACTCGGGCGAGGATGCGCTCAACCTGCCGCTGCTCGCGATCGGCGCGGTCGGACTCGTCTCCGTCGCCGGGCATGTGTGCACCGACCGCTTCGCACCGATGGTCGCCGCGGTCGCCGCGAACGACCTCGACACCGCACGCCGGCTCAGCACTGAGTCGGCCGGCATCGTCGATGCCCTCATGAACCACATGCCGGGAGTCCTCTCGGCGAAGGCCGCACTGCAGGCCCAAGGAATACTTGACAACCGCGGTACCCGGATGCCGCTGCTCCCAGCAGATGAGGAGCAGACGGCGTTCGTCACCGCCCAACTGACCAGGAGTGGTTACCTCAGTGAATAATGCATTGACCCAAGAGCTCAGCAGCCCGCCGAAGATGGATCCGGAAGCCGTCCGGATCGTCGCCCTCGGCGGTCTCGGCGAGGTCGGGCGCAACATGACCGTGTTCGAATACCACGGCAAGATCCTCATCGTCGACGCCGGCGTCCTCTTCCCCGAGGAGGAGCAGCCGGGTGTCGACCTCATCCTCCCCGATTTCTCCTATCTCGACGACCGCCTCGACGACATCGTCGGCCTCGTCCTCACCCACGGCCACGAAGACCACATCGGCGCCGTGCCCTACCTGCTCAAGCGCAAGCCCGACATCCCGATCCTCGGATCGAAGCTGACGATCGCTCTCATCGAGGCGAAGCTCAAGGAGCACCGCATCAAGGCGGTCACTCGCGTCGTCAAGGCCGGTGACACGGACCAGCTCGGTCCCTTCGACCTCGAATTCGTCGCCGTCAACCATTCGATCCCCGACGCGCTCGCCGTCTTCATCCGCACCGGCGCCGGCAACATCCTCCACACCGGCGACTTCAAGATGGACCAGCTCCCGCTCGACGGTCGGATCACGGACCTCCGTGCCTTCGCCCGCCTCGGCGAGGAGGGCGTCGACCTCTTCATGACGGACTCGACGAACGCCGAAGTGCCCGGCTTCACGGCGCTGGAGAAGGACATCGGTCCGGTCCTCGAGAACCTCTTCGGCCACGCCGAGCGCCGCATCATCGTCGCGTCGTTCTCCTCTCACGTCCACCGCGTCCAGCAGGTCCTCGACGCTGCGAGCGCGCACGGTCGCAAGGTCGCCCTCGTCGGCCGGTCGATGGTGCGCAACATGAAGATCGCCGCGGATCTCGGCTACCTCCACGTGCCCCAGGGCGTCCTCATCGACATCAAGGACGTCGACGACCTGCCCGATGACCAGGTCGTTCTCATGTGCACCGGGTCCCAGGGCGAGCCGATGGCCGCGCTGTCGCGGATGGCCAACCGCAACCACCGCATCGAGGTCGGCGACGGCGACACCGTCATCCTCGCGTCCTCGCTCATCCCCGGCAACGAGAACTCCGTGTTCAAGGTCATCAACGGCCTGATGAAGCTCGGAGCGAAGGTGATCTCGAAGGCCGATGCGAAGGTCCACGTGTCCGGTCACGCATCCGGTGGCGAACTCCTCTACTGCTACAACATCGTCCAGCCCCGCGGTGTCATGCCCGTGCACGGCGAATGGCGGCACCTGCTCGCCAACGCCCGCCACGCCGAGGCGACGGGAGTCGACCCCGACAACATCGTCCTCGCCGACGACGGCTGGGTCGTCGATCTCAAGGACGGCCACGCCGAGGTGGTCGGGGCCGTGGACTGCAACTACGTCTTCGTCGACGGCTCCTCCGTCGGTGAGATCACCGAGGCGGACCTCAAGGACCGTCTCGTCCTCGCCGGTGAGGGATTCGTGACGATCTTCCTCGCCGTCGACAGCCAGACGAAGACCGTCATCGCCGGCCCGGAGATCCACGCTCGCGGCGTCGCCGAGTCCGACGACGTCTTCGACTCGATCATCCCGAAGGTGACGAAGGCGATCGAAGAGGCACTCGAGTCCGGCACGACCGACCAGTACCAGCTGCAGCAGGTCGTCCGCCGCACCGTCGGCCGCTGGGTGTCCTCGAAGCTGCGCCGCAAGCCGATGATCGTCCCGATGGTCGTCATCGTCTGAGGCTCTCTGCCCTGAGCCCACCGTGAGAGCGCGGTGAGCCGAGATCAGCGAGGTGCTCTGCACCGCGCCGGATCCGGTTCACCGCGCTCTTGCTGTGTCGGGGTCGGTGGGGCGGTGTCGCTCGGTGCGTTGGGAGTTCCGGACGCAGAGTGTCGATTTCGGACTCGATGATCGACACTCTGCGTCCGGAGGACGGCGCCGTGGGGCGTTCGCGGCGTCGGTTCGGCGCGTCAGTGTCGGTTCACCGCGTATTTGCCGCGCCAGGGCGTCGGCGGGTGGCGCGGTCGGGCGTGCGGCACCGTGCTGGGCTGGTCGCGGGCGGTTGCGGCCGAGTTGAGGTCGTTCTGGACAGATTTCGGCGTGTTGTCTCTGCCCAAAACGACCTGAAGTCGGCGCCCGTCGCGGTGGTACCCGGGGCGCTGGGAGTTCCGGACGCAGAGTGTCGATTTCGGACTCGATGATCGACACTCTGCGTCCGGAGAACGGGGCGCACCGCCCCTCACGTCGCGGGGACGAGGGGCTTTCCGGCTGAGCGGCGGGCGAGGACGACGAGCACGGCGAGCCCGACGATGATCGCGCAGAGCACGACCGTGCCGGCGTTCGCGCCGAGGCCGTTGATACCTATGAACGCGAGCGCTCCGGCGGTGAGCGCGTAGACGAGCATGGGGATCGAGGTGCGCCGGATGAGTTCGCCCTCGCGTCCGATGAGGCCCACCGTCGCCGAGGCGGCCACGACGTTGTGGACGGCGACCATGTTCCCGGCCGCTCCGCCCACCGCTTGGGCCGCGACGACGGTCTCGGGGGAGGCTGCGCCGATCGCGACGCCGGTGGAGAACTGGAACTGGGAGAACATGATGTTCGAGACCGTGTTGGAGCCGGCGACGAACGCTCCGAGCGCTCCGATGAAGGGGGCGAGCAGCGGCCAGGCGTCGCCGACGGTGGAGGCGGCCGCCTCGGCGAGGGTGACCGGCATCGATTCCAAACCGGCGTTGTTGTAGTCCGGTCCGGAGTTGATGAACACCCGCACGAGCGGCAGGGAGCACAGGAGCGCGACGGCGGCGCCGGCGATCTGCGCGCCGGCGATCGACCACGACGACCCGATCTGCTCGCGCGTCATCCGGTGGATGAGGTAGGTCAGCCCGCACGCGAGGACGAAGATCGCTCCCGGTGACCAGAGGAGATCCATGTTCTGGCTGATCGGGGTGCCGAAGATGCCCTCGACCTTGATGACGGCCGGACCGTTGAGGAACTCCTTGACCGGCGGCACATTGCGGGTGAAGAGGAGGAGGGCGACGACGATGAGGTAGGGCGCCCACGCCCTGGCCAGGGACATCTTCTTCGTCAGGTGGGCGGCTTCGTCGGCGGGGTCGACGGTGCCCATCCAGAATGCCGGCCATTGGCTGCGGGGCGCGAAGTCCCAGATCTTCTTCGGCATGAGGAAGCCCATCCGCGAGGTCGTCACGACGATCGCCAATCCGATGAGGCCGCCGAGGAGGGACGGGAACTCGGGACCGAGGAACATGGCGACGAGGAGGTAGGGCACGATCATCGCGAGTGCCGAGTAGATCGCGAACGGGGCGACGGCGAGCCCGTCGGCGAAGCGGCGGCGCTCTCCGAAGAACCCCGTCATCAGGCAGGCGAGGAGGAGCGGGATGAGGATGCCGCAGACGGCGTGGATGAGGGCGACCTGGACGGCCGTGTGGGCGATGAAGCCGGACTGGTCGAGCCCGAGCTGAGCGGCGCGGGCGGCGACGTCGGGTGACATGCTCCCGTCCTCCTGAGCCAGACCCGTGCCGATGCCGACGATCATCGGCGTGCCCACCGCCCCGAAGCTCACCGGAGTCGACTGGATGATGAGGCCGGCGAGGACGGCGGCGATCGCCGGGAAACCGAGGGCGAGCATGAGCGGAGCGACGACGGCGGCAGGGGTGCCGAAGCCGGCCGCGCCCTCGATGAAGGAGCCGAAGAGCCACGCGACGATGATGACCTGCACGCGGCGGTCAGGCGAGATCGAGACGAAACCCGCGCGGATCGTCTCGATCGCCCCCGACCGGGTGATCGTCGCGAGGAGGAGCAGCGCCCCGAAGACGATCCACAGCAGGCCGATGGCCACGAGGAGGCCCTGGACGACGGAGGCGGCGATCGTCACCCACTCGATCTGCCACGCGAAGTTCGCGATGAGCGCGGCGGCGACGAGGCCGATCGGCATCGCGTACTTCGCCGGCCAGCGGAAGCCGATGAGGAGGACCCCTGCGAGCAGGATCGGGGTGAGGGCAAGGAGTGCGGCTACGGCCAGGTTGTCCATCGTCGTGTCCGATCCGTGGCGGCGCTGCCACTTCGTGGAGTGGCACAGGTGCCACGTGGAGGAACGGTGACGCTGTCACCTGGAGGGACGGCGACGGTGCCACCGGTGCGGCCGCGGACGACCACGGCGTTGACGTCATTGTCCTGTGCGGGACGCAGGTGGTCAAGGAACCACGCAGGGCAGGCGACCGGACTCTTGAGTCCCCGCGTGAGTGTCGATAGTGTCAGAGCAGTGGTGCTTGTCGGACAGCGGCGAGCGCAGGCACGGCACCAGGCCGGGGACGAAGGAGTCGGTTGTCATGACGTACATCAGCAGAGAGTCCGCTGACCAGGTCCCCGGACTGCCCGAGGTCGTCGACGCCGACACCTGGCGCAATGCCCGGGCTGAGATCCTCGATCGGGAGAAGGCCCACACCGCCGAGGCGGACGCCATCGCCGCCGCCCGCCGCACACTGCCGATGGTCGAGATCGACGGGGACGCCGAGGTCCACGGCGAGGACGGTCCGGTCGCCTTCCGCGACCTCTTCGATGGTCGTGACGAGCTCATCGTCTACAAGCACATGTGGTACGACGGGGCACCCCACCAGGGACAGTGCGAAGGATGCACCGCGGTGGCGTGGAGCATGCGCGACTCCGTCTACCTCAACGCCCGCGGCGTCTCGTTCGCCGTCCTCACCTCCGGAGCCTGGTCCGAGGTGCGCCCGTTCGTCCACTTCATGGGCTATGAGCAGCCGTGGTACTCCGTGCGCGGTCTCGATGAGCCGCTCGGCGGCGACATGGGCTCCCTCCTCAGCTTCGTGCGCCGAGGCGACCGGGTGTTCCTCACCTATGCGACGACCGGACGGGGTGTCGAACCGGTGACCGGGTTCCTCGGTCTGCTCGACATGACTCCGCTGGGCAGGCGCGAGGGCTGGGAGAAGGTGCCCGAGGGCTGGCCCGCGGTCCCCGATGCCGGATCGCCGGTGGGCGGGCGCGGCACCCCGGTCGGCTGGTACTGGCGCACCGACGACAAGGGTGCGGCGACGTGGGGGCCGACGAGTCGACCGGTGCCCCAGTGGACCCGCCACGGGGCAGCGCCGGTGACCTCGCTGGGACGCAACGGCCACAACCACTGACGCGCGGTGGCAGCGGTCGACGCGGACCGGGGAGCCACCTCGGCGAGGTGAGGTGAAGCGTCGGGAACAGCGGTTTGACGAGATGTGCATCACAACATATTCTTTCGGTGTGTGAACAAACAATTTCACGATGTGAAAGTTTCGCCGGCCAAACCCCGCTGCCCGCGATACTCGACGCACCGGCCCCGGTGCGACAAAAAGGAGAACCACCGATGACTGCTCATATCGAGAACCTCGACATTCCCGCCGGGATGGAGATCACCGGCGAACTGCCGGACGGCGCGGAGAAGGTCCTCACCCCGGAAGCGCTCAAGCTCATCGTCGAGCTGCACCGGAAATTCAACGGCGACCGGCTCGAGCGGCTCGAAGCGCGTCGGGTGCGTCAGCAGGAGATCGCCAATGGGGCCGATCTCGACTTCCTTCCCGAGACCAAGGAGATCCGCGAGGACGAGAGCTGGCAGGTCGCTCCGCCGGCGCCCGGTCTCGAGGACCGCCGCGTCGAGGTCACCGGTCCGACGTACAAGAAGATGACGATCAACGCGCTCAACTCCGGCGCGAAGGTGTGGCTGGCCGACCAGGAGGACGCGAACACCCCGCAGTGGGACTCGGTCATCGGCGGTCAGATCAATCTCCTCGATGCGCTCAACCGCGAGATCGACTTCACCTCGCCCGAGGGCAAGGAGTACACGCTCGCCCCCGATGAGGAGCTGCCGACGATCGTCGTGCGCCCCCGCGGCTGGCACATGCCGGAGAAGCACATCCTCGTCGACGGCGAGGAGACCTCGGGTTCGCTCGTCGACTTCGCGCTCTACTTCGCGACCGCCGGTCAGAAGCAGATCGAGAAGGGCAAGGGCCCGTACTTCTACCTCGCGAAGATGGAGTCCCACCTCGAGGCGCGCCTGTGGAACCAGGTCTTCGAGTACGCCGAGGACGCCTTCGGGCTGGCCCGCGGCACGATCCGCGCGACCGTGCTCATCGAGACCTACCCCGCGGCGTTCGAGATGGAGGAGATCCTCTACGAGCTGCGCGAGCACTCCGCCGGGCTCAACGCCGGGCGCTGGGACTACATCTTCTCCGTCATCAAGAACTTCCGCTCCCGCGGCGCCGACTACCTGCTGCCCGACCGCTCGGACGTGACGATGACGGTGCCGTTCATGCGCGCCTACACCGAGCTGCTCGTGCGCACGTGCCACAAGCGCGGGGCCCACGCGATCGGCGGCATGAGCGCGTTCGTCCCGGCGAAGGACCCGGCGGCCAACGAGGCGGCGTTCGCCAAGGTCCGCGAGGACAAGTCCCGTGAGGCCGGCAACGGCTTCGACGGCTCGTGGGTCGCCCACCCGGGCATGGTCGCCCTGTGCAAGGAGGTCTTCACCGAGACCCTCGGCGACAAGCCCAATCAGATCGACAACAAGCGCGAGGACGTCTCCGTCACCGCCGCCGAACTCCTCGACGTGCGTTCGACCCCCGGTGCCATCACCGAGGCGGGCCTGCGGACGAACATCAACGTCGGCATCCAGTACCTGCGGGCGTGGCTCGAGGGCAACGGCGCGGTCGCCATCCACGGGCTCATGGAGGATGCCGCGACCGCGGAGATCTCCCGCTCGCAGGTGTGGCAGTGGCTCGACGCCGGGGTCGAACTCGACACCGGTGAGACGGTGACCCGGGAGCTCGTCGAGAAGCTCGTCGCCGAGGAGGTCGCCGGCCTCCCCGGTGACCCCGCGGACTGGAAGGACGCCACCGACCTCTTCCTCTCCGTGGCCGTCGCCCCCGACTACGTCGACTTCCTCACCCTGCCCGCGTACGCGAAGATGGACTGACCCCGGGGTCGGCGGGGGCCGGCGGGGTCGGTCCGGGCGACCGGCGCGTCCCGTTCGGGCGGGCCCAACTGCTTCGACGCGGTGAACCGGCAAATACGCCCTTAGCAAAGAGCGTATTTGTCGGTTCACCGCGTTGTTGTTCTTCGGCCGGTTGTGTCACCGCGTCAGTGTCGGTTCACCGCGTATTTGTCGCGCCAGGGCGTCGGTGGGTGGCGCGGCCGGGCGCGCGGTACCGTGCTGGGCTGGGTGTGGGCGGGTCGCGGGCTGGCTGCGGCCGAGTCGAGGTCGTTCTGGACAGGTTTCGGCGCGTTATCTCTGCCCAGAACGACCTGAAGTCGGTGCCTGTCCCGATGGCACCCGGGGCGTTGGGAGTTCCGGACGCAGAGTGTCGATTTCGGACTCGATGATCGACACTCTGCGTCCGGAGGACAGTGCCGGGGGCGTTCGAGGCGTCGGTTCGGCGCGTCAGTGTCGGTTGACTGCGTCGGAATCGTTCGCCGAAGTGGTCCCCGCAGCCGTGATCGTTCGCCGAGGTGGCCCCGCAGCCGCGATCGTTCGCCGAGGCGACCGCTGAGGTCAGGGTGCGGCTGTGGAGTTCGCGAGCGCGTCGAGTTCGCGGGGGAGCGTGCGCATCCCGGTCAGCGGGGAGATGAGCACGGGCAGCGCGGAGAGCACGGCGAGGCTCGCGAAGATCCACAGTGTGGGAACGATGCCGATCACGTGTGCGATGGTCCCGCCGAGGAACGCGCCGACCGGCATCGGCCCCCACACGAGGAACCGGATCGAGGCATTCATCCGCCCGAGCAGCGGTTTCGGACACAGACGCTGGCGGAAGCTCACCTGCGCGACGTTGTAGACGACGACCATCCCCGAGAGGACGAACCAGCCGAGGAGCAGAGTCGGCAGGGCCGGCAGCACCGAGGCGGCCGGAACGGTGAGGAAGCAGAGACCGCCGATCACGGCCGAGACGGCGATCGACCGGCCCTCGCCGACGACCTTCTGCACCCACGACGAGCACAGTGCCCCGAGGATCCCGCCGACAGCCCCGATCGACATGACGAGTCCGAGCTGGAACTCATTGAACTCGAGCGTGCGCAGTGCATAGAGGACGAGGAGGCCGAACACCGCGGAGGACGCGAGATTCGTCAGGCCCGTGCAGGCGACGATGCGACGCAGCAGCGGGTGGCCGAGGACGAAGGAGAGGCCCTCGCGGATGTCGGCGACGAGCGTCGTGTCGGTGCTCGCATCCGATCGTTCCTCCTGGTGGCGGATCCGGCTGACGAAGAGGCTCGAGAACGCCATGCACACACTCGTCACTCCGACCGTCAGAGGTCCGCCGATGAGCCCGACGAGACCGGAGGCCGCAGACGGTCCGACGACGGAGGCCGTCTGCTGGCTCGCCTGGAGCTTGCCGTTGCCGTCGCTGATCTGGTCGCCGGCGACGATCTCCGGCAGGTACGACTGGTTGGCGACGTCGAAGAAGACGGTGACGACGCCGACGAGGGCGGCGATGATCCACAGCTGGCCGATCGAGAGCAGGCCGAGCGACCATGCCAGGGGGATCGTCAGCAGGAGTCCGGCGCGCACGAGGTCGCCGGCCACGATGATGCGCTTCTTGCGCATCCGGTCGACCCAGGCGCCGGCGGGCAAGCTGATGAGGAGGAACGCCGCGGATTCGAGTGCGGCGAGGACCCCCATCTCGAAGGCGTTCGCGTGGAGCAGCTGGACGGCGATGAGAGGGAGGGCGAAGAGGACGAACTGGTTGCCGAAGACGGAGACCGTGTCGCCCATCCACAGCTGCCGGAAGTCGTGGTGGCGCCACAGGGAGCGTGTGGGGGACCGGTCAGGGGGCGCGCTCGCCGGCGTGGACTGCTCCTCCTGTGATGAGGTCGGCAGGTGCGGCAGCGGCGGACCCGTCGGCACCGTGGGCGCACTCGGCGGAACGGGGCCGTCAGTCGCATGGTCCCGCCGGGATTCGCTGGGGTCGTGTGGAGTCATCGGCTCTTCTTCGAGTCAAGGTGGTGAGCGGCGGTCGGCTGTCACCGCCAGGCGTCGCGATCAGCAGTGATTGAGTTCTCTCAATCACCAGTGTGGCACCGCGGCGCTCATCCGGCAATACAGTCATTGACTTCTCTCAATCGTTGGCTAGCGTGGAGGGCATGAATGAGGAGGCAGGAGGCGGGGGCGCGGATCGACCACCGCGTGACGCCGAGCGCGTGGCCCGGGCGATCGACCGCCGGGCCGCGACCGACGCCGAGGCGAAGGCGCTCGCCTCGAGCGTGCGCATCCGCATCCTGCGCCTGACTCTTTCCGAGGCGCTGACCAACCGGGAGATCGCCGAGGCGGTGGGGCTCAATCCCGCGACCGCGCTCCACCACGTGCGCATGCTCGTCGACACCGGGTTCCTCGAGGCCCAGGAAGTGCGTCGAGGCCGCCGCGGAGCTCGCGAGATCCCCTACCTGGCGACGGGCAAGAGCTGGTATCTCGATCTCGGTGACGAGGTGACGAATCCGATGATCGAGGCGTTCGCGGCCGAGTTCGCCGCCGCGCCGTCCGAGGAACGGACGATGAGCCGGATGGCCGCAATGCTCACCCCCGAGGAGGTCGGCGAGTTCCGTCAGCGGCTCGAGGACCTGCTCGAGGACTTCCGGTCTCGGAACTCCGCCGATCGCAGCGACGGTGCTGAGCTGCGTGAGTGGGCGGTCTTCGTCGCGATGCACCCGAGCGCGCGCTCCAGCGTACCCGGCCACCGCCTCGGCGCCTCTGACGGCGAACAGCCACCGACGCAGTGATCCGACGAATACGCGGTCTGCACACCGCGTATTCGTCGGTTCACCGCGTCGCAGCCGCACGACCCCCAAGGCGCGCCGAAACCTGCGGATTTGCCGGGATCGCGCGCCGAATCACCTTAGGATATGGAGCATGGCGACCAGAACGACTTCCCCCGCTTCTGGCACCGGCAAGCGCTCTGCCTCGAAGGCGAAGGGTGGTTCCGGACAAGCGGGGACCGAAGACCCCGGGACAAACGTTGTCACCGGTGCGTGGAGGGGAGTGGCCCACATGGCCGGCAACCGTGCGCGAAAGATCCTCAGCGACGAACCGGACGAGCAGTCGCCGACGAAGAGGGACGGCACCGCGTTCTTCCTCATCGGCCTCTCGATCGTCATCGCCGCCTTCGAATGGTGGAACATCCCCGGCGCGATCAGCGACGTCGTGCGCAACGTCGTTGAGGGCACCTTCGGCCGCGTGGCCCTGGCCCTGCCGGTGATCTTCACCGGCTACGCGATCCGCCTGTTCCTCCGCGGCGACGACAACCGCGGGAACAACCGGATCCTCATCGGCATCATCCTCCTGCTGCTCTCCGCCGCGGGACTCGCCCACATCGCCGCCGGCAACCCGACGTTCGTCAACTCGCGCGAGGCGATGGCCAACGGCGGCGGCGCGCTCGGCTTCGTCGTCTCCTCACCGCTCGTCGTCGCGACGACCGTCTACGTCGCCGTGCCGCTGCTCGTCCTCCTCGGACTCTTCTCCCTCCTCGTCATCACCGCGACCCCCGTCCGGTCGATCCCGGCCCGCCTGACCGCGCTCTACCAGCGCCTCACCGGCGGTGCCCGACCTGCCCCGGAGACGGCTGAGGACGCCGAGGCGAACGCCACCGACCTCGTCGCCGAGAACACCCACACCTCGAGCCTCAAACCGGTCATGGGCGCCAAGCGCCGCAGCCGGAAGAAGAAGACCGAGATCCCGGAGCTCGACCCGCCGGTCGACGACGACCTCGCCGACAAGGCCTACGACAAGGCCTACATCCGCGAGGAGGAGGTCTCCGACGAAGAGGCCGACACGACGGTCATCGACACCGAACCGAAGTTCAAGCCCGGGGAGCGCCGCCCCACGAAGGCCGAACGCGAGGCCTCGGCGCTGAAGAAGGCCATCGGGATGTCCGACGACGCCCCGACCGTCGCGCACCAGTCGACCTCGGCTGCCGCCTCGGCGCCGGTGCCGACGACGAACACCCCGGCACCGCCTCCCACGGAGCAGCTGCCCGAACGCGTCGAACAGCTCACGCTCGCCGGCGACGTCACCTACACTCTCCCGAACTCCGACTTCCTCGTCCCCGGACCTCCGGCGAAGGAGCGCTCGGAGGCCAACGACCGCGTCGTCGAGGCCCTCCGCGACGTCCTCGAGCAGTTCAAGATCGACGCCCAGGTCACCGGCTTCTCCCGCGGTCCGACGGTGACCCGCTACGAGGTCGAACTCGGCGCGGGCACGAAGGTCGAGAAGGTCACGGCGCTGAGCAAGAACATCGCCTACGCCGTGGCCAGCGCCGATGTCCGCATCCTCTCGCCGATCCCCGGCAAGAAGGCGATCGGCATCGAGATCCCGAACTCCGACCGTGAGAACGTCGCCCTCGGCGATGTGCTGCGCTCGAAGGCCGCCCGCAAGACCGACCACCCGATGGTCATGGGCGTGGGCAAGGACGTCGAAGGCGGGTTCGTCGTCGCCGACCTCTCGAAGATGCCCCACCTCCTCGTCGCCGGTGCCACCGGCGCCGGCAAGTCGAGCTTCGTCAACTCGATGATCACCTCGATCATGATGCGCGCGACCCCCGACGAGGTCCGGATGATCCTCGTCGACCCCAAGCGCGTGGAGCTGACGATCTACGAGGGCATCCCGCACCTCATCACCCCGATCATCACGAACCCGAAGAAGGCCGCCGAGGCGCTCGAATGGGTCGTGCGCGAGATGGACGCCCGCTACGACGACCTCGCGAACTTCGGGTTCAAGCACATCAAGGAGTTCAACAAGGCCGTCCGCGAGGGCCGCGTCCAGGTGCCCGCCGGGTCCGAGCGCGTCCTCCAGCCCTACCCGTACCTCCTCGTCGTCGTCGACGAGCTCGCCGACCTCATGATGGTCGCCCCGCGCGACGTCGAGGCCTCGATCCAGCGGATCACGCAGCTCGCCCGCGCCGCCGGCATCCACCTCGTGCTCGCCACGCAGCGCCCCAGCGTCGACGTCGTCACCGGCCTCATCAAGGCCAACGTGCCCTCGCGGCTGGCGTTCGCAACCTCGTCGCTCGCCGACTCGCGCGTCGTCCTCGACCAGCCCGGCGCGGAGAAGCTCATCGGCCAGGGTGACGCCCTGTTCCTCCCGATGGGTGCGGCGAAGCCGATGCGCGTCCAGGGTGCGTGGGTCAACGAGTCCGAGATCGAGAAGGTCGTCGAACACGTCAAGGGCCAGCTCACCCCGAACTACCGCGAGGACGTCGCCGTCGAGGCGCCGAAGAAGCAGATCGACGAGGAGATCGGCGACGACCTCGAACTCCTCCTCCAGGCCGCCGAACAGGTCGTGACGACCCAGTTCGGCTCGACGTCGATGCTCCAGCGCAAGCTGCGCGTCGGCTTCGCGAAGGCCGGCCGCCTCATGGACCTCATGGAGTCCCGCGGCATCGTCGGACCCTCCGAGGGCTCGAAGGCCCGCGACGTCCTCGTCCGACCCGAGGACCTCCCGGCCACCCTCGCCGTCATCAAGGGGGAGACCCCACCCGCCGAGGCGGGGGCCGGCAGCACGCCATCGGCCGCCGACGACTTCGCCGAGGACTTCGACGACGAGGACGGCTACGACGATCGCGGCGAGACCGGTGCGTCGCCCGCGGGAGGGTCGGCCGCCTCGGCGCGCACCGATCCCTACGCCAACGGCGTCGGACACGCCGAGGACCTCCAGGTCGGCGACATCGACCCGGAGACCGGCCTCGAAGTCGTCGAGGCCTCCGGCGAGGACGCCTGGCAGCTGACAGGACGCTGACGACAGCGAAGCCGGCCACCGATCGGGGTGGCCGGCTTCGTGCTCTCAGCAGCGCAGCCCCGGTCGCGGTCCGCGCTTTCGATTGCGGTGCCGCGCTCTCGGCAGCGGTCTCGGATAGGGTTGAGGTGTGAACGATCGCCCCGAGACCCCGCCCGCAGCCGAACCGAGCGCCTGGAACCTCCCCAACGCCCTGACGGTGGTGCGGATCCTCCTCGTTCCCGTCTTCCTCGTCCTTCTCCTCAACGACGGGGGACAGAACCTCACGACGCGGTGGTGGGCGCTCGCGGTCTTCCTGCTGGCGATGGCCACGGACAAGATCGACGGCGACCTCGCCCGCAAGTACAACCTCATCACGAACTTCGGCAAGATCGCCGACCCCATCGCCGACAAATCGCTCATGGCCGCGGCCCTCATCGGGCTCGCGCTCGTCGGCGAGCTGCCGTGGTGGGTGCCGGTCATCATCCTCGTGCGCGAACTCGGCATCACCGTGCTGCGCTTCTTCATGATCCGCATCGCCGTCATGCCCGCGTCCAAGGGCGGCAAGCTCAAGACCGTCCTCCAGACCGTCGCGATCGGACTGTTCCTCCTGCTCAAGCCGCTCGCGTTCATCGTCCCCGTGCCCGTGGCGATGGTCCTCATCGTCGTCGCGTGGGTCGTCATGGCCGCCGCGATCGTCGTCACGATCGTCACCGGCATCGACTACTGCATCCAGGCGGCCCGGTTGGCCCGCACCGCGCATTCCGGCGCCGAGGCGACCGATCGTTCCCCGTCCGACGGGACGTCCGCGGACGGCTCGGTCCGGCAGCCCGGTCACGACGAGGCCGGCGGACCCGGGGCGCGACCGGACGGGACCGAGGACTCCGAGGGACCGCGGACCGGCGATGGCCGGTGACCTGCTCACGGAGTCCCGGGAGATCATTGCGACCTGCGCGCAGCTGGGACTCTCGGTCGCCTCGGCGGAATCCCTGACCGCCGGTCGCTTCGTCTCCACCCTCGTCGACGTCCCCGGCGCGTCCGCGGTCGTCCGCGGCGGTCTCGTCACCTATGCGACCGACCTCAAGGCGAGCCTCGCCGGCGTCGACGCCGACCGCCTCGAGGAGACCGGTCCCGTCGATGAGGTCGTCGCCGCGCAGATGGCCGTCGGGGCCGCCCGCGCCTGCGTCGCCGACATCGGCGTCTCCTGCACGGGGGTCGCCGGACCGGACCCGCAGGACGGCAAGGAGGTCGGCCTCGTCTACACGGCGATCGCCTTCGGCTCGCGCGCCCACGTCGTCGAACACCACTTCACCGGGGATCGGGAGGCGATCCGGTCGGCCACGGTCGCGGCCATGGTCGAGCGCCTCGGCGAGTTCGTCGCGAAGCTCGCGTTCGGACCCGACCCGAGCACGGACAGCGCTGCGGAATAACTTCCCTTGTGCGATGGTTGAGAGTTCAAGATGACATACGCACAGACATGCCACCGCGCCGGTTTCTCCGAAAGGACTGGCAATACCCCCATCTCACCCGCTCAGGTTGGCGCCCCCGCGCGACCGGGCTGTAAAGTTGAATCCACGATCGCGCGATCAAAGGGAGGGACGCACAATGTTACTGAGAGTTGAAATCGGCGACGCACTGCGTTCCGCTCGCCGCCGTCAAGGACGGACGCTGCGCGATGTCTCCACGGGAGCGAGCGTGTCGCTCGGCTACCTCAGCGAGATCGAACGCGGACAGAAGGAAGCCTCCTCGGAGCTGCTCTCCGCGATCTGCGAAGCCCTTGAGCTGCCGGTCTCGGCTCTGCTCAGCGAGGTCTCGGACCGCTTCGCCCTCGAAGAGGGCGTCGCGATTCCCGACACCATCCCGCAGGAGCTCTCGGACAAGATCCTCGGCCACCCGGGCGGTTACCCGACCCCGCGGCTGGCCGCCAAGCCGTAATGCGCCACACGCTCTACTGGACCCTCATGAACGAGGAGTTCGGGGAGGCGCGTGCCGCATCCCTCCACACCGACCTCACCCTCAGCAGCCTCGGTTCGGTGACCGCCGCCGAGGCCTTCCGCCAGGGCATCGAACCCCGTGACATCTGGATCGCCGTGTGCGATTCGATGGGGGTGCCCGAATCACGGCGCCTCGGCAAGGAGAAGCCGCGGTCCCGGCCGTTCTGAGCTGCCGGGTCGGGAGGTTCTGACCCGCTGAGCTGGGCGGCGGTGTCGGCTGGTGCGACCGGCTCGCCGGCGTGCCGACAATCTTCGAACGACACGCCGCGACATTTCGAACACATGTTCTTATATCGGCTATGATGGTGAGCGAATCACGGGACCTGTGACCACGAGTGGCCGGTTGTCCACAGGGGAGATCGCTTCCCTGTCGTCATGTCAGTGCCATCTTCTAGCCTTGGTCTCACAGTTTGCGAACACTTTAGGAGAGGTCATGGCGCGTACACCCAAGAACCTGCAGATCCCCACCGGCGGCGACAAGTCCAAGGCACTCGACGCCGCACTCGGCCAGATCGACCGCAACTACGGCAAGGGCGCGATCATGCGCCTCGGCGAGGGCGTCCGGGAGCCCATCGAGTCGATCCCGACCGGCTCGGTCGCCCTCGACATCGCGCTCGGCATCGGCGGTCTCCCGCGCGGCCGCGTCGTCGAGATCTACGGACCGGAGTCCTCCGGCAAGACGACGGTCGCCCTCCACGCGGTGGCGAACGCCCAGAAGGCCGGCGGCATCGCCGCGTTCATCGACGCGGAGCACGCGCTCGACCCCGAGTACGCGAAGAAGCTCGGCGTCGACACCGATCAGCTCCTCGTCTCCCAGCCCGACACCGGTGAGCAGGCGCTCGAGATCGCCGACATGCTCATCCGCTCCGGCGCGCTCGACATCATCGTCATCGACTCCGTCGCCGCCCTCGTGCCGAAGGCCGAGATCGAAGGCGAGATGGGCGACAGCCACGTCGGCCTCCAGGCCCGCCTGATGTCGCAGGCGCTGCGCAAGATCACCGGTGCCCTCGCCCAGTCGAAGACCACGGCGATCTTCATCAACCAGCTCCGTGAGAAGGTCGGCGTCTTCTTCGGCTCCCCGGAGACGACCTCGGGCGGCAAGGCGCTGAAGTTCTACGCCTCCGTGCGCATCGACGTCCGCCGCATCGAGACCCTCAAAGAGGGACAGGACGCGATCGGCAACCGGACGCGGGCGAAGATCGTCAAGAACAAGGTCGCCCCGCCGTTCAAGCAGGCCGAGTTCGACATCCTCTACGGCCACGGCATCTCCCGCGAAGGCAGCCTCATCGACATGGGTGTCGACAACGGGATCATCCGCAAGTCCGGTTCGTGGTTCACCTACGACGGCGACCAGCTGGGTCAGGGCAAGGAGAACGTCCGCAACTTCCTCCGCGACAACCCCGGCCTCGCCGAGGAGATCGAGCTGAAGATCAAGCACAAGATGGGTCTCATCAAGGTCGAGGACGAGGCCACCGAGTCCGCTGCCGCCGAGGAGACCGACGACGTCGAGATCTCGTGACCGTGTGCCGGCCCGCGCAACCCGCGCGCGGAGTCGGCATGACCTCATGACTGGGGGAGACCCATGACTGAAGAGCGCACTTCCGCTGCTCGCCGTCCCGACGGACCCGGGACCGAACCCGCCCAACTCAGCGACCTGCGCGCGGCGATGTCCGACCTCGAACGCCGTCACGCGCAGGGGGAGTCGGGGTTCTTCGCCGGGCTCGCCGAGCCGGGCGACGTCGCCACCCCGACGAGCGATGAGGTCGCTGCAGCGGGCGACGATGTCGCCGTGCAAGCGGGTGACGTCGCCGTTGACACAGGGGAGAAGCCCGCGCGGACCGACGCTTCCTCCCTCGTTCCCGTTACCGGGGACTCCCCGGAGTTCGCCGAGGCCTATGCGAAGGCGAAGAAGACGGCGCTCAACATGCTCGCGATGCGCGACCACTCGAGCACCGAACTGCGTGAGAAGCTCGCGAAACGCGACTTCGACCCGTCGGCGATCGACCGGCTCATCACCAAGCTCGAAGGCTCCAACCTCCTCGACGACACCGAGTTCGCTCGGCGCTTCGCGAAGGCCCAGCGTGAGGGAAAGAAGCTCTCCCGGTCGGCCCTGCGCCGGCAGCTGAGCAGGAAGGGCATCGACGAGGACACGATCGCTGGTGTCGTCGACGAGGTCGACGGCGGTGCCGAGGGTGAGGAGAGTCTCGCCCGCGATGTCGCCGAGAAGAAGGCGCGATCGACCCGCGGCCTCGACCACGAAGTGCGCGAACGCCGGATCCTCGGGATGCTCGCCCGCCGCGGCTTCTCCTCGACGATCTGCCTCAAGGTCACCCGTGAGGTGCTCGCCGAGGGCTGAGTCGACGACAGCGGAGGCACAGGTGCGGCGGTAGAATGGTGGGGCCATGACTGAACTCATCGACGCCCCGCACACCACCGACGCGCACGCGCGCAGCTACGAGGTCAAGACCTACGGCTGCCAGATGAACGTCCACGATTCCGAACGCCTCTCCGGCCTCCTCGACGACGCCGGATACGTGCGCGCCGACGCCGACGCCCAGGCCGATGTCGTCGTCTTCAACACGTGCGCGGTGCGCGAGAACGCCGACAACCGCCTCTACGGCAACCTCGGTCGACTCGCGAAGGTCAAGAAGAACCACCCCGGTCTGCAGATCGCCGTCGGCGGCTGCATGGCCCAGAAGGACCGCGACACGATCGTCAGGAAGGCCCCCTGGGTCGACGTCGTCTTCGGCACCCACAACATGGGTTCGCTGCCCGCGCTCCTCGAACGCGCCCGGCACAACGACGAAGCCCAGGTCGAGATCCTCGAAAGCCTCGACGTCTTCCCCTCGACCCTGCCCAGCCGCCGCGAATCCCAGCACTCCGGGTGGGTGTCGATTTCCGTCGGCTGCAACAACACGTGCACGTTCTGCATCGTCCCCAGCCTCCGCGGCAAGGAGAAGGACCGCCGTCCCGGCGACATCCTCGCCGAGGTCGAAGCCCTCGTCGCCGACGGCGTCGTCGAAGTCACCCTGCTCGGGCAGAACGTCAACTCCTACGGTGCCGAGTTCCGTGACAAGGGCGCGTTCGCCAAGCTCCTGCGCGCTGTCGGCAATGTCGAGGGCATCGAACGCGTGCGCTTCACGAGCCCGCACCCCGCGGCCTTCTCCGACGATGTCATCGACGCGATGGCCGAGACCCCGACCGTCATGCCGCAGCTGCACATGCCCCTGCAGTCGGGTTCCGACCGGATTCTCAAGGCGATGCGCCGGTCGTACCGGACGAGCCGCTTCATGCGCATCCTCGACACGGTGCGCGAGCGGATCCCGCACGCCGCGATCACCACCGACATCATCGTCGGCTTCCCCGGGGAGACCGAGGAGGACTTCGCCGGCACGATGGACATCGTCCGCCGTGCCCGGTTCTCCCAGGCCTTCACCTTCCAGTACTCGATCCGTCCCGGCACACCCGCGGCCACGATGCCCGACCAGCTGCCCAAGGAGATCGTCCAGGAGCGGTTCGAACGCCTCATCGCCCTCCAGGACGAGATCGCGTGGGAGGAGAACCGGGGGCTCATCGGCACCGAAGTCGAGGTCCTCGTCACGAGCCTGCCGAACGCCGACTCCCCGCGCCTGAGCGGACGCGCCGCCGACAACCGGCTCGTCCACGTCGCCCCGCCGGCCGGAGTCACGCTGCCGCGCCCCGGAGACTTCGTCACAGCGACGGTCACCGACGCGAAACCCTACTTTCTCCTCGCCGACTCCGCCGTCAGCGTGCGGCCGTCACGGGCCGGCGACGCCTATGATCGCGCACAGGCCGACAGCTGCGGCACCCCGACCGCAGGCGTCACCCCCGGCGGTGCCACCGTGCTCGGAATGCCGACGATCCGCCCGCGCAGCTGAGATGCGACGCCTCGCGCTCATCCCGGCCACTCCCGTGCTGCTGTCGCACATCGACCGCACCGAACCCCGAGACTCCACGGCAGCCCGCGCAGCGATCCACGACGTCCTGGCGGCCTCCTCGGCGTGGGCCCTGCCGGTCGACACGCTGCCCGTCCTCCTCGGACTCGGCGGCTTCGGCATCGACCGCGGCATCGACACCCGCACCGGTGAGCTCCTCGAGGCAGACGCATGGGTCGACGCCGTCACCGCCTTGGACGAGGACGAACGCGACGCCTGCCGCACCGCGCACCCGGGCCTGGCCATCGCCGCACTCCACGCGCATGAAGCCGGCGTGACCATCGGGGCGGCCGGCACGAGCGAGGCTGTGCTCGCCCCCTTCGACCTCTCCGGTGCCGCCTCGGCGGATGCCCCGCTCGCCCCAGTGCCCGGGGCCAGCGATTTCGACGCCGACGTCGCCGCTGCGATCGCACGCTGGGACACCCCTGCCCTGCGCACCGCCGTGAGCGGGGCCCGCGCCGTCCACGCCGACCTCGACCTCCTCGGTGCCGCCCTCGACGACCCCGACGTCGGCACCCTGGGAACCCGCGAGGTGACGATCGTCCTCGACTCGACCGTCCACGACGTGCGCACCCTGTGCGCCGTGGCCGAAGGCTGAGATGAGCGCACCGGCACCGATCATCTCGATCGTCGGCGCGACCGCGACGGGCAAATCCGACCTCGCCCTCGACCTCGCCGAGCGCCTCGACGGGGAGATCATCAACTCCGATTCCATGCAGTTCTACCGTGGCATGGACATCGGCACCGCGAAGCTGCCGGAGGCCGAGCGTCGCGGGGTGCCCCACTACCTCATCGACGTCCTCGACGTCACCGAGGAGGCCACGGTCCAGGCCTTCCAGACCGCGGCCCGGGAGGCGATCGCCGACATCCGCGCGCGCGGGCGGCGTCCGATCCTCGTCGGCGGCTCAGGTCTCTACGCCCGCGCCGCCACCGACCACATGGAGTTCCCCGGCACCGACCCCCAGGTGCGCGCCCGCCTCGAAGCCGAGGTCGCCGCCGACCGGTGGGCCGCCCATCACCGGCTCACCGACCTCGATCCGATCGCCGCGGAGAAGATCGGCACCGGCGACGCGCGCCGCATCGTCCGCGCCCTCGAGGTCATCGAACTCACCGGCCGGCCCTTCAGCGCCTCCCTGCCCGACTACACGGAGATCGAACCGACGATCCACCTCGGCCTCGGCGTCGATCGGGCGACCCTGCACGCGCGCATCGCCACCCGCGTGGCACGGATGTGGGAGGCCGGCTGGGTCGACGAGGTCCGCACGCTGCTCGACCACGGTCTCGCCCGTGGCCGCACGGCCTCCCGGGCGATCGGCTACGCACAGATCCAAGAACATCTCGCGGGGACGATGAGCGCGGCCGCGGCCCAGGAGTCGACGATCGTGCGCACCCGCCAGTTCGCCCGCCGTCAGGACACATGGTTCCGCCGCGACCCGCGCATCACCTGGATCGACACGAGCGAGGCAGGGGCAGCGGCGCCGGACGCGCCGGGGTCGCCGCTGAGTCGGGCACTGACGATCGTTAGGATGGAGGCATGACCTCACCGTTCGCCGCACTCTCCGGCACCCGCTTCCACAAGGGGCACGGCACCGAGAACGACTTCGTCCTCCTCGACGACGACAACGGTGACCTCACGCTTCACCCCGAGACCGTCGCGCTGCTCGCCGACCGGCAGACCGGACTCGGCGGCGACGGCGTCATCCGCATTGTCCGCTCCGCCGACAGCGGCATCCCCGGCGCCGCCGACCAGGCCGCCGCCGGCGCCGAATGGTTCATGGACTACTACAACCACGACGGCAGCCTCTCGGAGATGTGCGGCAACGGCGTCCGCGTCTTCGCCCATGCTCTCGTCACCACCGGGCGCGTCCCCGCCGACGCCCCGGAGATCAAGGTCGCCACCCGCGACGGCATCAAGACCGTCCGCACCACCCTCAACCCCGCCCTCGGCGAGACCGACCCCGCGACCGAGACGTCGACCGCGCGGATCCCCGGTTCTCCCGAGGACGCGTGGTACACCGTCGACATGGGCGCGTGGTCACTCGACGACCGCGCCGAGGTGCTCGTGACCACCGACGGCATCGACGTTGCCCGCCCGGGACTGTCCGTCGAGACGGGCAACCCGCACACCGTCGTGGCGCTCGCCGAGGCAGCTGAGCTCGCCGCCGCCGACCTCCGCGACTACCCCGTCCTCGACCCGGTGCCGCCGCACGGGTCGAACGTCGAGTACATCGTCATGGAACCAGCCCGCAGCGACGTTGCCGGCGGGGAGGGCGCACTGCGGATGCGCGTGTCCGAACGCGGCGTCGGGGAGACCCGTTCGTGCGGGACCGGTGCGTGCGCGGCCGCGATCGCCGCCCATCACTGGGCCGGTCCGGCCTCGCCCCTGCAGTGGCGCGTCGACGTTCCCGGCGGTCGCCTGCGCATCGGCATCACCCCCGATCAGACCGGTGCGGCGGGAACCGTCACACTGGCCGGTCCGGCCGTCCTCGTCGCCAGCGGCACCCTCGACTGAGGTCCGCGGGCGCTGGATCGCGGGCGCTGGATCGCCGGCGCCGTCCGCCGGCGGGCGCACCGCGGTTGCGGGCGCGTCAGTCGCGCTCGATCGTGAGGATCCGGAAACCCTTCGCCGAGGCGGTGCGCTCAGCGGTGAACCCCTCACCGAGCATCGTGGTGATCCAGGTGAGAAGGGAATCGGCGCCGAGGTTCTTCGACACGACGAGGTCAGCGCGTCCACCCGGGGCGAGCCTGGGCAGCCACGTCTCCAGCAGCTCGTGAAGAGCCTCCTTGCCGATCCGGATGGGCGGATTCGACCGGATCGTCGAGAACTCGAGATCCGCGGGGATCTCGCCTGCGGTGACGGGACGGATCGTCTCGAGTCCGAGCCGGGCCGCATTGCCCGCCGTCGATTCGAGGGACCGGGAGTTGACGTCGAGGGCCCAGATGCGGACATCCACCTCGGCGTCGGCAGCCTGGAGCGCGGAATGGAGCGCGATCGGACCCCACCCGGCCCCGAGA
>NZ_SCMW01000043.1:0-33555 GCF_005502845.1 Brevibacterium sp. 2SA
GGACCGCGCCGAGGTGGTCGTCCGGACCCGAATCCGCCCTCCTCGGAACCCCCGGAGACGCGCGGGCGGGAGATTTCTTCCACTTTCCTCCACGGGTCTGACCTGGGCGTTTATCGGGTTCTCAGGCGAAAGTGGGGTCAGGTGCTGGATTGGGTGGAGGGAAGTGGAGTACTGTGGTTGCTATCGGAGCCGATTGGTTTCGAAAGGGGTGAGACGACATGTTCTTGGGCACTCATATGCAGAAGCTCGACGACAAGGGTCGCCTCATCCTGCCCGCGAAGTTCCGCGACGAGCTCTCGCCCGGACTCGTTCTCACACGTGGCCAGGAGAACTGCCTCACCCTGTTCCCCACCACGGAGTTCGAAGCCGAGCACGAGCGGATCCAGAACGCGCCGAAGACGAACAAGGAGGCGCGCGACTACCAGCGCGTGTTCCTGTCAGCGGCCTTCGCGGACCAGCCGGACAAGCAGGGACGGATCACCGTTCCGCACATATTGCGGCAGTACGCATCACTCGACCGGGAAGTCGCGGTGATCGGCATGGGAAACCGAGTCGAGATCTGGGACGCCCCGACCTGGGAGGAGTACCTCGTCGGCGCGCAGCAGGCCTTCGCCGAACGCGAGAACGAGGTGATCCCCGGAGTGATCTGATTCTGCTCGGGCTCGATCCTTGCCCGCCGTGCATGGGGTTTCGGGGCACTTCCCCGGTTCCGAAGCACACCAGTCCTGACACACTTCCCCGGTGCCAGGGCCACGGCGGACAAGGTTCCGGCTCCAGCAGGACGCCCGGCCGGCAGGCCGGTTCAGACGGCCACCGACACACACCGACGACCACGCACGAAGGGCTCGACCATGAACGCACAGCATGTGCCAGTGCTCCTGGCCCGCGTGGTCGAGCTCATCGGCGTCGGCGTCGCGGCGGCCCGGGCACAGGGCATCACCCCTGTCGTCGTCGACGGCACGCTCGGGATGGGCGGTCACGCCGAGGCGGTGCTCACAGCCTTCCCAGACGTCCACCTCGTCGGCCTCGACCGCGACCAGGACGCCATCGCGATCGCCAGTGCGCGCCTGCAGCCGTTCGCCGACCGCACCGACATCGTCCACGCCGTCGACGACGAGCTCCCGAACGTCCTCGACGACCTCGGGATCGACGCGATCAGCGCGATCCTCCTCGACCTCGGCGTCTCCTCCCTCCAACTCGACGAGGACGAGCGCGGGTTCTCCTACTCCCGTCCGGCGCCGCTGGACATGCGGATGGACCAGACCCAGACACTGACCGCCGCCGAGGTGCTCGCGACCTACTCCGAGGCCGACCTCCGCCGCATCCTCCGGGACTACGGGGAGGAGAAGATGGCCGGGAAGATCGCGAAGATCATCGTCGCCGACCGCGGCCAGACGCCGTGGACGACCTCGGATCAGCTCGCGGCGATGCTCACCCGCGTCCTGCCCGACACGAAGAAGCGCTCCCACCCGGCCAAGCGGACGTTCCAGGCGCTGCGGATCGAGGTCAACGACGAACTCGGGGTGCTGCGGACCGCGCTGCCGGCAGCGCTCGATGCCCTCCACCTCGGCGGTGTTGCCGTCATCGAGTCCTACCAGTCGCTCGAGGACACGATCGTCAAGAAGATCTTCCGCGCCGGCACCCACACCCAGGCCCCACCGGACCTGCCCGTCGTGCCCGAGCACATGCAACCGTGGCTGCGGGAGATCGTGCGCGGCGCCGAAGTCGCCGATGAGGAAGAAGCGGAGAGCAATCCCCGCGCCAAGAGCGTGCGCCTGCGCGCCGTCGAGAAGATCAGGGAGGCACAGCCGTGAGTCACGCCCCAGCCGTCACCCGGCCACAGCACCGCACACCGGCGACGACGACGCCGGCGCCGCGCCTGCGGCTGCTGAAGTTCGAACTGCCGAAGTCGAAGCTGCCCTTCTCACTGCTGTGCCTGGGCATCCTCGTCACCGCGCTCGTCGCCGTCCTCCTGCTCAACATCTACATCTCCAACACCTCTTACCAGATCGATCAGCTCGGGGCGCAGAAGGAGCAGCTCGCCGAGGAGAAGGACCGCCTCGTCGAGGACAACTCCTACCGCGAGTCCCCGCAGAACATCGCGAAGGCCGCAGAGGAGCTCGGACTCGTCCGCGACACCTCCCCGGAGTTCCTCGACGCGAAGACCGGGAAGGTCATCGACGCCCCGCCGATCGACGAGAGCGGAGACAAGGAACCGGCAGTTGTGCCCGGACCGCGCGCCGATACCAGGGAAGACCTCCGGCCCAATCTACGATCGGATGAGACGCTGCCCGTCGTCGGCGGCAGCCCCAGCAAGGACATCGCGCCTCCCGCGCAGGTCGCTCCCAAGTGAGCGGCCCGCACAGCAGGCGACGGCAGTGACAGAGATTTGAGCCGATGAGGTAAGGACGAAGTATGGCCCCGCGGACACGCAAGGCGAAGAAGACTCCCAACCTCCGTCGCCGTGTCGCGGTCATCGCAGCCTTCTCGGCTCTCGTCCTCGTCATCACCGGGGTGCGCCTCATCTCGATCCAGGGCATGGATTCGATGAAGCTCGCCGAACAGGCCCTGGCCAACCGCCTCGTCACCCGCACCCTGCCCGCCGACCGCGGTCAGATCGTCGCATCCGACGGCACCGTGCTCGCCGACAGCGTCTCCCGCTACCAGGTCGTCGTCGACCAGCAGAACGTCGCCCAGTACAAGGTCGACGGCAAGCTCGTCGGCGCGTGGGGGGCAGCCGAGGCGCTCGCCGGCCCGCTCGACACCGACCCGGGTCTCCTCTACCCCGAACTCGTCGGGGACAAGCGGTGGAACCCGGTCGCCAAGGGTCTGACCTCGGAGACGTGGCGGGAGATCGACGACCTCGGCATCCTCGGCATCTCCGCCGAGGAGTACGCGGTGCGCTCGTACCCGTCCGGGGCGATCGCCGGCAACCTCGTCGGGTTCCTCAGCTCCGACGGCCAGGCGCAGGCGGGACTCGAACTCTCCTTCGATGAGGAGCTCAGCGGCCGCGACGGCAAGCAGCAGTACGAGCGCGGGGCACGCGGGGAGATCATCCCGCTCGGCGACAACAACATCGAGAACGCCGTGGACGGCTCCGGCATCCGCACGACGATCAATCCCGCGATGCAGTACTACGCCCAGCAGGCGATCGAGGAGCAGGTCAAGGCCCGCAAGGCCGAATCCGGCTCGATCGTCATCGAGGAGATCGGCACCGGCAGGATCGTCACCGCCGCCGACGCCCCGACCGTCGACCCGAACAACCCCGGCAAGGTCGACGGCGACGATCGCGGTTCGCGGATCTTCACCGACGTCTTCGAACCCGGGTCGACGGCGAAGATGGTCACCGCCGCCGCTCTCCTCGACCAGGGACTCGTCACCCCCGACCAGGAGTTCACGGTCCCCGACACGTGGACGGCGCCCAACGACGAGGAGTTCCGCGACTCCTCCCCGCACCCCGATCAGAAGCTCACGTTCGCCGGCATCCTCGCCGAATCCTCGAACACGGGAACGATCCTCGCCGGTCAGGCGCTCACCGAGGCCCAGCGCTACGAGTACCTCAAGAAGTTCGGATTCGGCTCGAAGTCCGCGGTCGACTTCCCGGGCGAGACCGGCGGCATCCTCCACCCCTACGAGGACTGGGACGGGCGCACGAAGTACACCGTGATGTTCGGCCAGGGCATGGCCGCGAACGCCCTGCAGACCACCTCGGTGATCGCGACGATCGCCAACGGGGGAGTGAGCGTTCCCGCCCGCCTCGTCGACGGCACGATCTCCCCGTCGGGCAAGACCATCCCGGTCCCCGCCGGAGAGCCCACGCGGGTCGTCAGCGAGAAGGCCGCCGACCAGACCCTGGCGATGCTCGAGGGCGTCGTCGCCGAGGGCACCGGCAAGTCCGCTGCCGTGTCCGGCTACCGGGTCGCGGGCAAGACGGGCACCGCCCAGGCGCCGGCCGCCGACGGCAGCGGCTACGACGGCTACACGGCCTCGTTCGTCGGCGTCATCCCCGCCGAGGACCCGAAGTTCGCGATCTCCGTGACTTTGCAGCGCCCCCGCGACGGCTACTACGGTGGTACCGCCGCCGCGCCCGTGTTCTCCGACGTCGCCGGCTTCGCGATGCGGCACTACAAGATCCCCCCATCCACGGAACAGCCCCAGCTCCCGCCACGAGAATGGAAATGATGCGCATCTCCCAGCTGCTCCCCGCAGCCCCCGGCACGATCCACGGCGACCCCGAACGCGAGGTCGCCGGGGTCTCCCACGACTCGCGCACCGTCGCCCCGGGCCAGCTCTACGCCGCCCTGCCCGGCGCGAACGTCCACGGCGCCCGCTTCGCCGCCGACCTCGTCGCCCGCGGAGTCACGGCGATCCTCACCGACCCCGCCGGCTGGGAGATCATCAGCACCGACGTGCCGGAGGACCAGCTCGCCGAGGTGACCGGACTCATCGTCGATGACCCCCGGGGCGTGCTCGGCTTCGTCTCCGCCGCGATCTACGGCACCTCGGTGACCCCGGAGCTCCTCGGCGTGACCGGGACGAACGGGAAGACGACGACGACGTACCTGCTCGCCGGTCTGCTCGAGGCGCTCGGGCGACGCACCGGGGTGATCGGCACCGTCGCGACCCTCATCGCCGGCACCGCGGTGCCGAGCGTCCGCACGACCCCCGAGGCTCCCGAACTCCACGCCCTGTTCGCGAAGATGCGCGCGGCCGACGTCGACACCTGCGCGATGGAGGTCTCCTCGCATGCGCTCACCCAGCACCGCGTCGACGGCGCCCACTTCGCCGTCGCCGGATTCACGAACCTCTCCCAGGACCACCTCGACTTCCACCACTCGATGGACGAGTACTTCGCGGCCAAGGCCCTGCTCTTCACCCGCGCCTTCTCCGACCGCGCCGTCATCGTCATCGAGGACGCCTGGGGGGAGCGGATGGCCGAGGCCGCGCAGATCCCCGTGCGCACGCTCGGTCGCGACGACCGCAGCGAGCTGCGCATCGACCACGTGCCGGGGGAGTCGGACTTCACCCTCCGCCTCGGCGACGGGACGCCGATCCCGCTGCGCTCACCCCTGCCCGGTGACTTCAACGTGACGAACACCGCGCTGGCTGCGGCCATGCTCGTCGAAGCGGGCCTCGCCCCTGCCGACCTGGCGGAGATCGGCCGGACCTTCACCGCCGCCGTGCCCGGCCGCATGGAGATCATCGACGTCGACCCGGCACCGGCGACCGGGCTGCCCCGGGCGATCGTCGACTACTCGCACACCCCCGATGCCATCGAGAAGGCCCTGGCCTCCCTCGACGCCGACAGCGACGAGCTCGTCATCGTCTTCGGCGCCGGCGGGGACCGCGACCCCGGCAAGCGCTTCGGCATGGGCGAGGCGGCGGCGCGCGGAGCCGATGTGATCGTTCTCACCGACGACAACCCGCGCACCGAGGATCCCGCCGCGATCCGGGCGGCCGTGCGGGAGGGGATCGAGGCGGCTGTCTCGTCCGGCGACGCGCGTGTGAAGAAGGTCATCGAAATCGCCGATCGGGGCGAGGCCATCGACACAGCGATTGCGACAGCAGACCCTGCAACGACCGTGCTCATCGCGGGCAAGGGGCATGAAACCGGCCAGACGATCGGCGCCGTCGTCACCGAATTCGATGACCGCACCCGGACACGCTCGGCGCTGACTGCGCGACTCGGCGGTCCGGAAACAGGTAAAGTTCACAGTTGATATGAAGCGACTGAGTGCAGCCGACATCGCAACCGCCGTCAACGGCGAGTTGTACGGCGTAGACCCCGAATCCCTGTTGAGTGCCGGAGTCGTCACCGACTCCCGCGAAGTCGGACCCGGCGACATCTACGTGGCCCGCCGCGGCGAGAACGTCGACGGCATCGAGTTCGCCGCCGCCGCCGTCGAGGCCGGTGCCGCACTGATCATCGGCGAATCCGTGCCCACCGTCGACGACCAGCCTCTGCCCACCGTCCTCGTCTCCGACGCCACCGAGGCGCTCGGGCGGCTGGCGAGTGCGAGCGTCGAGGCGCTGCGGGCCTCTGGCGAGATCACCGTCATCGCCATCACCGGCTCCGTCGGGAAGACGACGGTCAAGGACCTCGCCGCCGATCTCCTCGCCGGTGAGGCCCCGACCGTGTGGCCCCCGAACTCGTACAACAACGAGGTCGGGGTTCCGCTCACAGCCCTGCGCGCCGACGAGGAGACCCGATTCCTCGTCCTCGAGATGGGCGCCCGGTCGATCGGCAACCTCGCCTATCTCACCGGCCTCGTGCGTCCCGACATCGCCGTCGAACTCGCCGTGGGCACCGCCCACTCCGGAGTCTTCGGGTCGATCGAGAACACGGCCCGGGCGAAGGCCGAACTCGTCGAATCCCTCATCGCCGGCGGGACGGCCGTGCTCAACGCCGATGACCCCCGGGTCGCGGCGATGCACGAGGTGCTCGCCCCCGACGTGACGACGCTGTGGTTCTCCCAGCGCGAGTCGCTGCCCGACTGGGTCGGCGCCGACGACGCCGTGGTGCGGGCGACGGGAGTCTCCACCGACGCCTCCGGCCACCCCTCGTTCGTCCTCCACCTGCCCGGGGAGGAACCGCAGGAGGTGCGCCTGGCCCTCGTCGGCGAACACCACGTCGGCAACGCGCTGGCCGCTGCCGCCGTCGCGTCCGCGTGCGGGGTCGGTGTGAAGTCGATCGTCACGACGCTCGCGACCTCGTCTGCGGCGAGCCGGTGGCGGATGGAGCTCATCGATTCGCCGAGCGGCGTCACCGTGCTCAACGACGCCTACAACGCCAATCCCGAATCGATGCGCGCCTCGCTCAAGGCGCTCGCGGCGATGGGCCGCGGCGACGAGGAGTCCCGCCCCCGGCGGACCTTCGCCGTGCTCGGGGAGATGCTCGAACTCGGCGACGAGTCGATCAGCGCCCATGCCGACATCGGCGAACTCGTCGTCCGCCTCAACATCACCCGCACCATCGTCGTCGGAGAGGGCGCCAAGCCGATCTTCAACGCCGCGAACCTCGAAGGCTCGTGGGGCAATGAGGCGTCGTGGGTGGCCACTGCCGCCGAAGCGAAGGATCTGCTCACCGCAGAGCTCACCGCCGGCGACATCGTTCTGTTCAAGTCCTCACGCGATGCCGGCCTGCGGTATCTCGGGGACGACATCGCCGGCGTCTCGGGGGCCCAATGATCGCGGTGCTGCTCGCGGCCTGTGTCGCACTCGTCCTCGCGCTCGTCGGGACCCCGCTCTTCATCCGGGTCCTCGTCAAGCGCGGCTATGGTCAGTTCGTCCGTGACGACGGCCCGACGACGCACGCGACGAAACGCGGAACCCCGACGATGGGCGGTGTCGTCATCATCGGCGCCGCGATCATCGCCTACCTCCTCGGCCATCTGCTCACCGGTTCGGTGCCCACCGCCTCGGGACTCCTCGTCCTGTGGCTGGCCGCCGGCCTCGGCATCGTCGGCTTCCTCGACGACTTCATCAAGATCAGGAAGCAGCGCTCCCTCGGTCTGCGCCCCGTGCCGAAGCTGCTCGGCCAGGCCTTCGTCGGCATCTCGTTCGCCGTCATGGCCCTCCAGTTCCCCAACTCGTTCGGGGAGACCCCGGCGTCGACGAAGATCTCCTTCATCCGGGACACGAACCTCGATCTCGCCTTCGCCGGCGGCGCGCTCGGCCTCGTCCTCTTCATCATCTGGGCGAACCTCATCGTCACCGCCGTGTCGAACGCCGTCAACCTCACCGACGGCCTCGACGGTCTCGCCGCCGGCGCCTCGGCCGTCGTCTTCGCCGCCTACGTCGTCATCGGCACCTGGCAGTCGACGCAGAACTGCAACCTCATGTCCGAGGCGACGAACGCGTGCTACTACATGCGCGATCCGCGCGACCTCGCGATGGTCGCCGGCGCCATGGCCGCCGCCTGCTTCGGCTTCCTGTGGTGGAACACCTCGCCGGCGAAGATCTTCATGGGCGACACCGGGTCGCTCGCGATCGGCGGCGCCATCGCCGGCCTGGCGATCATGTCCCGGACCCAGCTGCTCCTCGTCGTCCTCGGCGGCCTCTTCGTCATCATCACCCTCTCCGTGATCATCCAGGTCGCCTCGTTCAAGACCACCGGCAAACGCGTCTTCCGCATGGCGCCCCTCCAGCACCACTTCGAACTCAAGGGGTGGGCCGAGGTGACGATCGTCGTCCGGTTCTGGATCATCGCCGCGCTCTTCGTCATCGCCGGAGTCTGCCTCTTCTACGCCGAATGGGTGGCGCGCATTGGCGGATGACCTCGCAACCGACTACCCGCTGGCCGACCGGATCCCCGCGGCGCTGAGCGGACCGACGTCGTCGCTCAACGGGCTGCGGATCCTCGTCACCGGCTTCGGCGTCACCGGGTTCCCCGCCGCCGTCCACCTCGCCGAACGCGGCGCCGAGGTGGTCCTCATCGACGGGGACGCGACGAAGGACATGGCGGAGAAGACCGCAATCCTCGAGGTCTTCGACGTCGACATCCGCCGCGGACCCGAGGCCGTGACCGGACTGCCCGAGGGCACGTTCGACCTCGTCGTCACCTCACCCGGATGGACCCCGGACCAGCCGGTGCTCGCCGCGGCGATCGCCGCCGGCATCCCCGTCATCGGCGAGGTCGAACTCGCGTGGCGGATCCGCGGGACGAACGACGCGGCCTGGCTGGCGATCACCGGGACGAACGGGAAGACCACGACGACGACGATGCTCGAGTCGATGCTGCTCGCCGCGGGACTGCGCGCGAAGGCGTGCGGCAACATCGGCGCCCCGCTCCTCGAAGCCGTCCTCGAACCCGGCCTCGAGGTGCTTGCGATCGAACTCTCGAGCTTCCAGCTCCACTGGGAGTTCTCGATGTCGGCGACCTCCGCGGTCGTCCTCAACCTCGCCCCCGACCACGTCGACTGGCACGGCAGCGTCGACGCGTACGCCCGTGACAAGGCGAAGATCTACGAACACGTCCGCGACGCCTGCGTCTACAACGTCGCCGACCCGGCGACGAAGACGATGGTGGAGAACGCCGAGGTCGTCGCCGGGGCCCGGGCGATCGGCTTCACGACCGGGATCCCCGCCCCCGGTGAGCTCGGCGTCGTCGACGACCTCCTCGTCGACCGGGCCTTCATCCCGCAGCGGTACACGGCTGCCGCCGAGATCGCCTCACTCGCCGACGTCGCCCAGGCAGCAGGCACCCCGGGACAGCGACCCGCCGACCACCAGATCGCCAACGCGCTGGCCGCCGCCGCCCTCGCCCGCAGCATCGACGTGCCCGGCCAGGCGATCGCCGCGGGCCTGCAGAACCATGCCCTCGGCGCCCACCGCATGGTCACCGTGGCCGAGACCGACGGCGTCCGCTGGGTCGATGACTCGAAGGCGACGAACACCCACGCCGCCGCGGCATCGCTCGCGAGCTTCGACCCCATCGTGTGGATCGCCGGCGGCCTGCCCAAGGGCGCGGACTTCACCGAGCTCTTCGCCGCCAACGCCGACCGGCTCAAGGCGCTCATCCTCATCGGCGCCGACGACGCGGCGTTCCGCTCGGCCGCCGCCGCAGGCGCCCCCGACCTCGACATCGTCCGCATCGACCCGTTGCCCGAGGACCCGGGGACCGACCCCGCCGCCCGCGGCGCCGCCGTCATGGACGCCGCCGTCGCCGCCGCCTGGAGGATCGCCGTCCCCGGCGACACCGTGCTGCTCGCCCCCGCCGCGGCGAGCATGGACCAGTTCCTCAACTACAGCACCCGAGGCGAGCTCTTCGCCCACGCCGTCGAGCAGCTGCCAGGACGCTGACATGGGACGGCAGAGCACGACGCGACGCCGACCGAGCGCGGACTCGGCTCCGGTCGACGCCCCGACCAGGACCGACCGCGGAGGAAAGACGACGACTCCAGCGGGCGGAACAGCGTCGCGTGCGAACGCGGCTGCCGCGAAGAAGCCTGCCGCGAAGAAGCCCAAAGGCAAGAAGGCGGCCGCGCAGAAGCCTGCCGCGAAGAAGCCCAGAGCCACGATGCCGTGGGCGAAGAAGTCCGGGACGAAGACGACCAGCGCGAAGACGACCGGCGCGACGCCGACGACCGCGCAGACGACCACCGGTGGGCAGGCTCAGGTGACGAGCGCACCCGACTCCGGGACCGCCTCGGCGCCGGGGACGACACGGCGGCGCGGGATTCCCGGCAGGGCGCTGCTGCGTTCCGTCGTCGCCGAATACCGGACGATCTCCGCGAATCCGCTCGCGACGTACTACCTCATCCTCATCTCCGTCGTGGCGCTGACCGGGCTCGGCCTCGTCATGGTGCTCTCGGCCTCCTCGATCACGTCGTACGACGGGGGAGAGGGCTCCTCGTTCGAGTACTTCAACAAGCAGGCGGGCTTCGCGGCCGTCGGCTTCGCCCTCCTCATCGCCGCGTCCTTCGTGCCGCTGAGCCTGTGGAAGAAGCTCGCATGGCCGGCGATCGGCCTCGGGGTGCTCATGCAGGCCGCCGTGTTCATTCCCGGCTTCGGCAAGGAGACGAAGGGCAACGCGAACTGGATCCAGCTCGGCTCCTTCCAGCTCCAGCCCTCCGAGTTCCTCAAGATCGCCCTGGCCGTGTGGCTCGGCTGCGTGCTCGCGAACAAGTTCGGGAAGATGACGACGTTCACGCACGCGATGATCCCCGTCGTGCCCGGCATCGCCGTGGCCGTCGGCCTCGTCGTCGCCGGCAACGACCTCGGCACCGCACTCGTCCTCATGGCCATCGCCTTGGCCTGCCTCTTCATCGGCGGCTTCCCGATGAAGCACTTCCTCCTCCTCCTCGCCGGCCTCGGGGCGGTCACCGCGTTCTACGTGCTCAGCTCCGAGAACCGGCTCGACCGTCTCGCCCTCGCGATCACCGGGCACGCCGACCAGGCGGCGATCGACACGACGGGTCAGGCGTGGCAGTCCAACCACGGGCTCTTCTCACTCGCCTCGGGCGGCTGGTTCGGCGTCGGCCTCGGGGCAAGCCGGGAGAAGTGGTCGTGGCTGCCCGAAGCGCACAACGACTTCATCTTCGCCATCATCGGCGAGGAGCTCGGCCTCGTTGGCACGATCCTCGTCCTCCTCGTCTTCACCGTCCTCGCCTTCGGCCTCATCCGCGTCATGCTGCGCGCTGAGAGCCTGTTCGCGAAGATCACCACGGCAGGCCTCTTCGCGTGGCTCATCGGCCAGGCGGCCATCAACGTCGGCGTCGTCGCCGGCCTCCTGCCCGTCATCGGGCTGCCCCTGCCGTTCGTGTCCTACGGCGGATCCTCGATCATCGCCTCCCTGCTCGCCGTCGGAGTCATCCTCTCCTTCGCGCGCACGGAGAAGGGGGCCCCCGAGGCGATCCGCGCCCACAAGGACCGCGTGCGGTCCTCATTCGCCGTCCTGGCCAGGAGAGCTCCCGGCCGGAAGAAGAAGGAGTGAGATGACGACGAGCATCCTGCTGGCCGGTGGCGGCACCACCGGCCACATCTCGCCGATGCTGGCCATCGGCGAGGAACTGCGGCAGCGCCTCGACGGCGCCGATGTGTTCGCCCTCGGCACCGCCGACGGACTCGAGACCTCGATCGTGCCCGCCGCCGGGTTCGAGCTTGTCACGATCGACAAGGTGCCGATGCCGCGGCGGCTGACCCCCGGTCTCCTGCGCTTCCCGAAGGCGTTCGCCGACAACATCGCCGCGGTGCGCCGGATCATCGCCGACCGCGGCGTCGACGCCGTCGTCGGCGTCGGCGGCTACGTGTGCCCGCCGGCCTACCTCGCCGCGAAGCAGGCGAAGGTGCCCATCATCATCCACGAGGCGAACGCGAAGCCGGGAATGGCGAACCGCCTCGGCGCGATGCTGACGAAGCCGGGACGGGTCGGGGTGACGTTCCCCGACACGACGCTGAGGAACTCGACGCTCGTCGGGATGCCGATGCCCGCGCAGATCTCCACCCTGGACCGCAGCGACCCCGGCGTCCGGGACGCCGCCCGGACTGCGCTGGGTCTGCGTCCCGACCTGCCCGTCCTCGTCGTCACCGGCGGCTCCTCGGGGGCCCAGCGGATCAACGAGGCGTTCGAGGAAGCAGCCGCGGCGTGCCAGGCCGCAGGCATCCAGGTCCTCCACATCACCGGCGCGGGCAAGGGCGAGTCCCTGCGACAGGCCACAGCCGAGCTGCCCGACTACCATGTCGTCGACTACGTCGACGGAATGGAGAAGGTCTACGCGGCCGCCGACCTCCTCGTCGCCCGGTCCGGGGCGGCCACTGTCGCCGAGACGACCGTCGTCGGGGTCCCGGCGATCTACGTCCCGCTGCCGATCGGCAACGGCGAACAGCGGCTCAACGCCGCCTCGAGCGCGGCCGCCGGCGGCTCGCAGATCGTCGACAACGCCGACTTCACCGCGGCGACGGTCACCGACGTCGTCCTCCCGCTCATCGCCGACGAGGCGCGTCTTGAGCAGATGAGCCGCGCCGCCAGAGGCCTCCATTACCCCACCGACGCCGCGGCCGCAATGGCCGACATCACGACCGCCGCCCTGAGAGGATGACCATGAGCCAGTCCGAGATCGTCCCCGTCGCCGAACTGGGCGCCGTCCACTTCATCGGCATCGGCGGGTCGGGCATGTCCGGGATCGCCCGGATCATGGCGATGAACGGCGTCGAGGTCTCCGGCTCCGACGCGAAGGAGTCCGCCGTCGTCGACATCCTCCGGGCGCTCGGCGCCCGCGTCGACATCGGCCACGACGCCGACCACCTCGGCGCTGCCGACACCCTCGTCGTGTCCTCGGCGATCCGGGCCGACAACCCCGAACTCGTCGCCGCCCGTCAGCGGGGCCTGCGGATCCTCCACCGCTCCGGAGCCCTCGCCTCCCTCATGGCCGGCCGGACCGCCGTCGCCGTGGCCGGCACCCACGGGAAGACGACGACGACGTCGATGACCACCGTCGCGCTCCAGGCCTGCGGGCTCGACCCCTCGTTCGTCATCGGCGGGGTGCTCTCGACGACAGGCACGAACGCCCACCTCGGCACCGGTGATGTCTTCGTCGCCGAGGCGGACGAATCGGACGGCTCGTTCCTCCTCTACGAACCGGCGATCGGGATCCTCACCAACGTCGAAGCCGACCACCTCGACCACTACGGCACCGCGGAGAACGTCCGGCAGGCCTTCGTCGACTTCACCGCCGGCATCGGCGCTCGCGGCGGCACGGTCATCGCCTGCGCCGACGACCCCGGTTCCCGGGATGTCGCCGAGGAGGCCCGCCGTCAGGGCACCGCCGTCCTCCTCTACGGCACCGCCGACGACGCCGACATCCGCATCGTCGACCTCGTCTCGGGACTCGGCTCGGAATTCGAACTCGTCATCCCCGGGCGGGGGACCGCGCTGCCGATCACCCTGCGCCAACCCGGCGCCCACAACGCGCGCAACGCGACCGCCGCGGTCGCCGTGGCCCACGCGCTCGGCGCCGACGTCGAGAAGGCCGCCGCCGGACTCGCCGGCTACGGCGGCACCCGCCGCCGCTTCGAGGAGCGGGGGATCGCGGCCGGCGTCCGGGTCATCGACGACTACGCCCACCACCCGACCGAGCTGCGCGCGGTGCTCACCGCCGCCCGTGGGGTCGTCACCGACGAGGGACGCGTGTGGGCGGTGTTCCAGCCCCACCTCTACTCGCGCACCGCGGAATTCAAAGCCGAGTTCGGGGAGGCTCTCGGACTCGCCGACGAGGTCGTCGTCCTCGACGTCTTCCCGGCCCGGGAGGATCCGGTGCCCGGGGTGACCGGCAACCTCATCGCCGAACGCGTCCCCCATTCGCATGTGACGTTCCTCGAATCCTTCGCCGACGCCGTGCCCTTCGTCGCCGAGCGCGTGCGCCCCGGCGACCTCGTGCTCACCGTCGGCGCCGGCGATGTGACGATCCTCGGCCCCGAGATCCTCGCCGCCCTGGAGAAGTGAGACCCGTGCCGCTCGCACCCCCACGAGTCGGCGACGACTCGACGGCCGACCTCACCGGGATCATCCGCGCCCGCCGCCGGCGGGTGTGGGCCAAACGGCTGACCGCGATCGGCATCGTCGTCGCGGTGCTCGCGCTGGCCGCGGTGGCCTGGTTCTCACCCGTCCTCGCGCTCTCTGCCGTCGAGGTCGAGGACACCGAGCTCGTCACCGGCTCCGAGGTCTCGGACTTCGTGCTGACCGAACACGCCGGCACACCGCTGCCGCAGCTGCGTCCGGGCACGATCGAGTCCGAGGTCGAGAAGCAGTTCCCCCGCGCCGAGGACGCCTCCGTCCACTACGCGGGACCGCGGAGCCTGCGGATCACGATCACCGACCGGACCCCGGTCGTCGCGGTCTCCTCAGCCGGCGGCTTCATCCTCTACGACGCCGAGGCGGTCGACCTCGGATCCGTCGACACGGCCCCCGACGGCCTCACCGTCCTCGAAGCGGACACCCCCGACGAGGAGACCGTGAGCGCGGTCATCCGCTTCATGTCGACCCTCGGTGAGGACCTGCGCGGCAGCCTGACCACCGTGAAGGCCGACAGCGAGCAGGGCCTGTCGGGGACGATCGACACCGGAGACGCGCAGGCCTCCGTCGTCTTCGGCGACAGCGAGGACGCGAGCCTGAAGATGCGCACCGCGCTCCAGCTCGCCGCCGAGGGCCGCACCGAGATCGACGTCTCCGTGCCCTCGGTGCCCGTCACCGACTGATCCGATATGCTCCGACACACCGGGGAGGAAACTGGCCGAACTCCGGCTCTCCGGGGAGAATGGTTGCAGTGTCATCGCCTTGGGCCACCGGCCTGAAGGATGAGAGACGTCGAACAATGCACGCTTGAGACCGCGTGGACGATGCGCGTGAGAAGAGGAACCGACTTGGCTGAATTCCCACAATCCGGAGCGGATATCAAAGTCGCCGGCACAGGCGGCGGCGGTGTCAACGCTGTCCAGAGGATGATCGACGTCGGCCTGCGGGGCGTGGAATTCATCGCGATCAACACCGATGCGCAGGCCCTCGTCCTCTCCGATGCCGACGTCAAGCTCGAGATCGGCCGCGACCAGACCCGCGGCCTCGGCGCCGGCGCGGACCCGGAGATCGGCCGCAAGGCCGCCGAATCGAGCGAGGACGCGATCCGCGACGCCCTCGAAGGCGCGGACATGGTCTTCGTCACCGCCGGTGAGGGCGGCGGCACCGGAACCGGTGCGGCACCCGTCGTCGCCCGGGTCGCCCGCTCTCTCGGCGCCCTGACGATCGGCGTCGTCACCCGCCCCTTCACGTTCGAGGGCCGCCGCCGCTCGGCGCAGGCCGAAGCCGGCATCGCCGCGCTGCGCGAAGAGGTCGACACCCTCATCGTCATCCCCAACGACCGCCTGCTCTCGATCTCCGACCGCAGCGTCTCCGTCGTCGAGGCCTTCCGCTCCGCCGACGAGGTCCTGCGCTCCGGTGTCCAGGGCATCACGGACCTCATCTCCGTGCCGGGACTGATCAACCTCGACTTCGCCGACGTCAAGTCCGTCATGCAGGACGCGGGCACCGCGCTCATGGGCATCGGCGCCGCGACCGGCGACGACCGCGCCGTCCAGGCCGCGGAGTCCGCGATCGCCTCGCCGCTGCTCGAAGCGAGCATCGACGGTGCCCACGGTGTGCTCTTCTGCATCCAGGGCGGCGCCGACCTCGGCCTCTTCGAGGTCAACGAGGCCGCGCGCCTCGTCCAGGAGGCCGCCCACCCCGAGGCGAACATCATCTTCGGCGCCGTCATCGACGACAACATCGGCGACGAGTGCCGCGTCACCGTCATCGCCGCCGGCTTCGACAACACCGTGCCCGGCCAGGACGGCAACGTCGTCGAGGCCGTGCCCGCCGGTGTCGGTGCCGCGTCCGGTGCCGCCGCGTCGTCCTCGCCGGTCATCGAATCGGAGGCCGAGAGCGTCGAGGTCACCGACCCCGAGCCCGCCGCCGCTCCCGAGCCGCGTCGTGAGGAGCACCAGATCCCCACGTCGCTGCCGAACGAACGGAGCACCTCGAGCCTCGACAACGACCTCGACATCCCCGACTTCCTCAAGTAAGCCATGCTGCACTCGAGGTTCGTCGTGCCCGGTCGGCAGACGGCACACGTCGCCTTCACCGACCGGCACGGCGGATATTCGAGCGGGGACTTCTCCTCCTTCAACCTCGCCCGGCACGTCGGTGACGACGAGGAGCTCGTCGCCGCCAACCGGTCGGCGCTCGCTCAGGTGCTCGGCCTCAGTGCCGAGCGCCTCAGCTTCGTATCCCAGGTCCACGGCACCGCCGTCCACGAGGTCACCGCACCCGCCGATGCCCGGGCCGGCGCCGAGGCGGACGCCCAGGTCACCGCCCAGCCCGGAATCGGGCTCGTCATCATGGTCGCCGACTGCACCCCCGTGCTCCTCGCCGACACCGAGGCAGGCGTCATCGGTGCCGTCCACGCCGGGCGCCCCGGGATGGCCGCCGGCGTCGTGCCGGAGACGCTCGCGCGGATGCGCGCCCTCGGGGCCGAGACCATCCATGCGGTCATCGGTCCCTCGGTCTGCCCGCGCTGCTACGAGGTCCCCGCCGAACTGCGCGACGAGGTGGCCGCCGTCGAACCCGTGGCCGCCTCGGTGTCGGTGTCAGGTACTCCCGCCCTCGACGTCGCCGGCGCGGTCGCCGAACAGCTGCGTCGGGAGGGAGCGGTCATCGACCACTTCTCCCGGACGTGCACGAAGGAATCCGAGGACCTCTACTCCTACCGCCGGCAGCAGCGCACCGGTCGGTTCGCGGGAGTCATCTGGCTCCAGTGAGCCGGAAGTCGGGGAGATTTCCCGGCGACACACCGGCGGGGCACCGGGACGCGTGCTCTCCGGTGCGATAGTTTTGCCGCAGATGTGGAACCGCTGAAGGCCGAGGAGCGTTGAGAATGTCAGCAATCAAGAAAACACTCGAATACCTGGGATTCGTCGAAGAGGACGACGAGACCGTCGAGCGCCAGACCCGCGACGACCGTCGTGAGGAGCGCCGCGGACGCGAGGTCATCGAGACCTTCGACGAGCCCGAGCAGGAGCCCGTCGCCCGGGAGGAGCGGCCGCCGGCACAGGTGACCCCCATTCACCCGACTCCGATTCGTCCAGTCGACACTCCGGCGCCAGGGAGCTCCATGAATCGCATCAAGACCATCCATCCCCGCAGCTACAACGATGCCATGGTCATCGGCGCCGCGTTCCGCGACGGCACCCCGGTGATCATGAATCTCTCCGAGATGGACGAGAACAACTCGAAGCGCCTCGTCGACTTCTCCGCGGGTCTGATCTTCGGACTCCACGGATCGATCGAACGGGTGACGAACAAGGTGTTCCTCCTCACACCGGAGAACATCGAAGTCAGCGGTGAGAGCGAAGCCGACGGAGATTCGCAGGCGAGCTTCTTCAACCAGAGCTGATGAGCGTTCGCACGCCCCGGTCTGAGCGGTTCCTCAGCTGGAGCGTATAGGCTGGGGCCTGCAGTCAGATCAGCAACGACGAAAGACGCGAGGATCCCACGTGGCCATCATCTTCTACATCCTCGGCACGGCGCTCAGCCTCTATGTGTACGTGCTCCTGGCTCGGGTCGTGCTCGACCTCGTCCAGGTGTTCTCCCGCGAGTGGAGGCCCAAGGGCTTCTTCCTCGTGCTCGCCGAGATCGTCTACACGCTCACCGATCCGCCGCTCAAGCTCCTGCGGAAGGTCATTCCGCCGCTGCGGCTCGGCCAGATCTCGCTCGATCTCGGTTTCATCGTCCTCCTCATCGGCATCCAGATCCTCGCCTCGGTCCTCTTCAGCCTCTCCCAGAGCTCGGTCTGAGACATCGGTTCCGGCCGCTGGTCGGATGGTGTGTCGCGTGATCAGCAACGACGCCTGATGGAATTTCCGTTTCCGCCCGGCGTGGCGGAGCATTTCTGCACGACAAATGCTCTGGTGTTACGCTATTGTGACGTTGAAGCCGTCCCGCGCGGACGGCAGTGAAATGAATGCAGATCGACCAAAGGTGACCTCATGGCGCTCACGCCTGAAGACGTAGTAAACAAGCGGTTCCAGCATGTGAAGTTCCGCGACGGATACGACCAGGATGAGGTCGATGACTTCCTCGACGAGGTCGTCGTCGAACTTCGACGCCTCTACCAGGAGAACGACGAACTGCGTCAGAAGCTCTCCGCTGCCGAACAGCGGGTCAAGGAGCTCGAATCGGGTGGCGCCGCGAAGGCAGCCCCCGCCCAGGACATCGACGCCACCCAGGCGATGCCTGCCGCCGTGCCGGCGCCGGACACCTCGAAGGACGCCCCTGCACCGAAGGCCGACCAGGCTCCCGCAGCCCCGGCCGCCCCTGCCGCCGAGGAGCCCAAGGCTCCCGTCGTCAAGGAAGCCGCTCCCGCTCCGAAGCAGACCGACTCGGCTCCTGCCGTCTCGGCTGCCGTTCCCGCTGCCGGAGCCGGTGCCGCCGCGGCCTCTGCCGGCGAGAACGACTCGCACGGACTCATCGCGCTGGCCCAGCGCGTCCACGACGAGCACGTCGCCGAAGGTGAGCGCAAGCGCGCCGAACTCATCAAGGGCGCCGAGAAGGAAGCTCAGGACATCGTCGGCAAGGCCGAGGCCAAGCGCGACGAGACCCTCTCGAGCCTCGAGACGCAGAAGTCGCAGCTCGAGCGCTCGATCGACCAGCTCTCGAACTTCGAGCGCCAGTACCGCACGCGCCTGAAGAGCTACCTCAACGATCAGCTCCGCGACCTCGAGAACTCGACGAGCCTCGCTCCCGAGACCCTCGACGGCAACTCGTTCGGATCCTCGAGCAACAAGCTCTGATCCGACGCACCGAGCTCCACGGGGCCGGAGGACTCATCCGAGTCCTCCGGCCCCGTCGTCGTTGACGGTCCGGAGGCTGTCGCCGCGCGTCGGCCTGCGGGCCGGCCACGCGCGGGCCGCACGTCCCGATCGTGCGCCGTTCCTGCGCGTGAAATGGGAATCGCCGCAGGCGCGGTCGGCTAGAATGATCCGAATGAACGAAGACCGCCCGGTGCCGGTACGGCGTCGACAGAAGCTGCTCTGGACACTGTTCGGCATCGCCGCAGCGATCCTCGCGTTCGACCAGCTGACGAAGCAGCTCGCCATCGCCTTCCTCGAAGGCCGCCCCTCGATCCCCGTCATCGGGAACCTCGCCGGATTCGCCTTCTACCGCAACCCCGGAGCCGCCCTCGGCCTCGGCGCGAACATGACGTGGGTCTTCCCGCTCATCGCCGTCGCCGTCTTCATCGCCATCCTCTTCCTCTCCCGCAAGCTCGGCTCACGGGGCTGGGCGATCGGACTCGGCCTGCTGCTCGGCGGCCTCTTCGGCAACCTCGTCGATCGGCTCTTCCGGCAGCCGGGGTTCCCCAACGGCGCCGTCGTCGACTTCATCGACCTCTCGCTCTTCATCTGCAACTTCGCCGACGTCGCGATCTCGGCGGCCGCGGTGACGCTCATCATCGCCAGCCTCCGCGGCATCGAACTCGACGGTTCGCACCGGGTGGCCGCCACCGCGGAGAAGGAGGACTCCCATGACTGAACGCTCGATCCTCGTTCCCGAGGGGCTCGAGGGCCAGCGGGTCGATGCGGCGCTGTCGAAGCTGCTCGGCCTCTCGCGCACCGCCGCCGCCGACATCTGCGCCGACGGGGGAGTCCAACTCGACGGCCGGGTCGTCGGCAAATCCGATCGCGTCGTCGCCGGCGCCCGCATCGACGTCATGCTTCCCGAACCCAAACGTCCGCTCGAGGTCGTCGCCGACCCTGTGCCCGGCATGCGCATCGTCTATGACGACGATTCGTTCGTCGTCGTCGACAAGCCCGTCGGCGTCGCCGCGCACCCGGCCATCGGCTGGACCGGACCGACCGTCGTCGGCGGCCTCGCCGCGGCCGGCTACCGGATCGCGACCTCGGGGGCGCCTGAGCGGCAGGGCATCGTCCAGCGTCTCGACGTCGGCACCTCGGGGCTCATGGTCGTCGCGAAGAGCGAATACGCCTACAGCGTGCTCAAGCGGGCGTTCAAGGAGCGCACGGTCGAGAAGACCTACCACGCCCTCGTCCAGGGTCTGCCCGACCCCGTCGTCGGCACGATCGATGCCCCGATCGCCCGCCACCCCCGCCACGACGGCCTCTACGCCGTCCACAGCGAGGGCAAGCATGCGATCACCCACTACGAGGTCATCGAGGCGCACCGCCGCGCCGCTCTCCTCGAGATCCACCTCGAGACCGGCCGCACCCACCAGATCCGCGTGCACTTCTCAGCCCTGGGGCGCCCGTGCGCCGGGGACCTGCCCTACGGCGCGGACCCCGTCCTCGCGAAGGAGCTGGGGCTGACGCGACAGTGGCTGCACGCGCTGCGACTCGGCTTCCACCACCCGGAGACGGGGGAGTGGGTCGAGTTCGAAAGCGAGTATCCCGCCGACCTCCAAGAGGCCCTCGACCGGATCCGGGAGAGCTGAGCCCATGGTTTAAGCTGAGTGGGCATCGCAGGTCATTGGCAAGGGATCCGCAAGGGAAGGCAGAGCGTGCCGAACGACGATTTCGTCCATCTTCACGTCCACACCGAATACTCCATGCTCGACGGGGCGGCCCGCCTCGGCGACCTCATGGCCGCGACGAAGGCGTCGGGCATGTCGGCGATCGCGACGACCGACCACGGGTACCTCTTCGGCGCCTTCGACTTCTGGTCGCAGGCGACGAAGGCCGACATCAAGCCGATCATCGGCGTCGAAGCCTACGTCACCCCCGGCACCGCCCGTGACGACAAGACCCGCGTGAAGTGGCGGACCGAGGAGTCGCAGAAGAGCGACGACCTCTCCGGCGGCGGCCTCTACACGCACATGACCCTGCTGTCGAAGAACAACACGGGCATGCGCAACCTCTTCAAGGCCTCCTCGGTGGCCTCCCTCGATTCGGTCACGGCGAAGTGGCCGCGCCTCGACCAGGACCTCCTCGAGACCTACTCGGAGGGACTCATCGCCACCACCGGCTGCCCGTCCGGGGAGATCCAGACCCGGCTGCGCCTGGGCCAGTACGAGGAGGCGAAGGCCGCGGCGGGGAAGTACCGGGAGATCTTCGGGGCCGAGAACTACTTCTGCGAGCTCATGGACCACGGTCTGTCGATCGAGAGACGGGTGACGAAGGACCTGCTGCGGCTGGCGAAGGAGATGGACATCCCGCTCGTCGCCACGAACGATCTCCACTACACCCACGAATCCGATGCGAAGGCCCATGAGGCCCTGCTCGCGATCCAGTCGGGCTCGAAGCTCATCGAGCCGACCTACGATCAGGGCGGCTCGCGCTTCGCCTTCTCCGGATCCGGCTACTACCTCAAGACGCCGGCGGAGATGCGGGAGCTCTTCAAGGAGATGCCCGAGGCGTGCGACAACACGCTGGCGATCGCGGAGATGTGCGAGGTCTCCTTCGACACCTCGGCGAACTACATGCCGAAGTTCCCCACCCCGGCCGGGGAGGACGAGACGTCGTGGCTGGTCAAAGAGGTGCAGAAGGGGCTCGAGTACCGATACCCGAACGGGATCCCCGACGACGTCCGCAAACAGGCGGACTACGAGCTCGACATCATCATCTCCATGGGCTTCCCCGGGTACTTCCTCGTCGTCGCCGACTTCATCAACTGGTCGAAGGACAACGGCATCCGCGTCGGTCCCGGCCGCGGCTCCGGCGCCGGGTCGATGGTCGCGTACGCGATGCGCATCACCGACCTCGACCCGCTCCAGCACGGCCTCTACTTCGAGCGCTTCCTCAACCCCGACCGCGTCTCGATGCCCGACTTCGACGTCGACTTCGATGATCGCCGCCGCGGCGAGGTCATCGAATACGTCACCCGCAAGTACGGTGACGAGCGCGTGGCGATGATCGTCACCTACGGCACGATCAAGACGAAGCAGGCGCTCAAGGACTCCGCCCGGGTGCTCGGCAAGCCGTTCTCCCTCGGCGAGCGGCTGACGAAGGCGCTGCCGCCGGCGGAGATGGCCAAGGACATCCCGCTCGCCGACATCGAGAACCCGGACGCGAAGCGGTTCAAGGAGGCCGGCGAGTTCCGGGCCCTCGTCGACTCCGAAGCCGATGCCCGCGAGACCTTCGAGACCGCGAAGGGCCTCGAGGGCCTGAAGCGGCAGTGGGGCGTCCACGCCGCCGGGGTCATCATGTCCTCGGACCCGATCATCGACGTCATCCCGATCATGCGCCGGTTCCAGGACGGGCAGGTCATCACCCAGTTCGACTACCCGACGTCCGAGGGCCTGGGGCTCATCAAGATGGACTTCCTCGGGCTGCGCAACCTGACGATCATCTCCGACGCGGTCGAGAACATCCGGGCCAACCGGGACTTCGAACTCGACCTCGAACACCTCGAACTCGACGACCGCGGGGCCTACGAGCTGCTCACGCGCGGTGACACCCTCGGCGTCTTCCAGCTCGACGGCGGCGGCCTGCGGGCCCTGCTGCGGATGATGAAGCCGGACAACTTCGAGGACATCTCGGCGACCCTGGCCCTCTACCGTCCCGGCCCGATGGGCGCGGACTCGCACACGAACTACGCGCTGCGCAAGAACGGCCTCCAGGAGGTCACGCCGATCCATCCGGAGCTCGCCGAGCCGCTCAAGGAGATCCTCGACACGACCTTCGGCCTCATCATCTACCAGGAGCAGGTGATGGCGATCGCGCAGAAGGTCGCCGGGTACTCGCTCGGTCAGGCCGACATCCTCCGTCGCGCGATGGGCAAGAAGAAGAAGTCCGAACTCGACAAGCAGCAGGTCGGCTTCTTCGGCGGCATGAAGGAGCGCGGCTACTCCGAGGCCGCCGCGCAGGCCCTGTGGGACATCCTCCTGCCGTTCTCCGACTACGCGTTCAACAAGGCGCACTCGGCCGCGTACGGCGTCGTCTCCTACTGGACGGCCTACCTCAAGGCCCACTACACCGCCGAGTACATGGCCGCCCTGCTCACCTCGGTGGGCGACAACAAGGACAAGCTCGCGATCTACCTCAACGAGTGCCGCCGGCTCGGCATCACCGTGCTGCCGCCGGACGTCAACGACTCCGCGCTCCACTTCACCCCGGTCGGGGAGGACATCCGCTTCGGCATGGGTGCGGTGCGCAACGTCGGGGCCAACGTCGTCGACGGGATCGTCGCGGCCCGCGAGGAGAAGGGCGCGTACACCTCGTTCACGGACTTCCTCGACAAGGTGCCGAGCCACGTGTGCAACAAGCGCACGATCGAATCGCTCATCAAGGCCGGCGGCTTCGACTCCCTCGGACACACCCGCCGCTCCCTCGTCGAGATCCACGAGGAGGCCGTCGACTCCGTCATCGGCGTCAAGCGCAAGGAGGCGATCGGCGAGTTCGATCTCTTCGCCGGTCTCGACGGCGGTGACGACGGCCCGAGCTTCTCCGTGGCGATCCCCGATCGTCCCGAATGGGAGAAGAAGGAGAAGCTCGCGTTCGAACGCGACATGATCGGCCTCTACGTCTCCGACCATCCCCTCAACGGGCTCGAAGGGGTGCTCGCCGCGGAGTCGGATGCCTCGATCGCCGAGGTGGTCGACCCCGAATCGCACCGTCCCGACGGTTCGCAGATCAAGGTCTGCGGGATGATCACGCAGGTCACCCGCAAGGTGTCGAAGAACTCGGGCAAGCCGTACGCGATCGTCACGCTCGAGGACCTCGACGCCGAGGTCGAGGTCATGTTCTTCGGTGACACGTACGAACCCGTGGCGAGCCTGCTCGCGACCGATCTCGTCATCTCCCTGACCGGTCGGATCCGCCAGTCCGACGACCGGCCGACTTCGCTCATGGCGATGTCGATGACGATTCCCGACATCACCGACCCGGGGGATCGTCCGCTCAACCTCATCATGCCGATGGAGAAGGCCACCGAGGAGATGGCGGAGAAGCTGCGTCGTATCCTCGAGGCGAACAAGGGCCAGACCGACGTCCACCTCGTGCTCACCCAGCCCGGCAAGCACACCGTGATGCGGCTCGACCGCTCGATCCGCGTCGACCCCAACCCGAGCCTCTACGGCGATCTCAAGGCCCTCCTCGGGTCGCGCTGCCTGAGCGCCTGAGGCGGGTCCGGGGCGCCACGTGCGCCGGGACTAGAATGGTCTGGTGAACATTCTGGACTTCCGCGGTGAGACCCTGAGCAGACGATTCCTCCGGCAGCGCCTGCCGCGGGCGGCAGCCACGCACGCCGACGTCGAACGCCGGGTCTCCGACCTCCTCGGCGAGGTGGCCCGCGGAGGATCGACGACGGTGAAGGACCTCACGGAGCGCTTCGACGGGGTCCGTCCCGACGCTCTGCGCGTGCCCGTCGCCGAACTCGCCCGGGCCGCCGCCGAGCTCGATCCGCAGGTGCGGGCCGCGCTCGTCGAGACGATCGCCCGCACCCGGAAGGTCGCCGAGGATCAGCGACCCGCCGACGTCGTCACCGAACTCGCCCCCGGCGCCGTCGTGACGACCCGGAGCCTGCCGATCGAGCGCGTCGGGCTCTATGTGCCCGGCGGACTCGCCGTCTACCCGTCGACGGTGATCATGAACGTCGTGCCCGCGCAGGTCGCGGGCGCCCAGTCGCTGGCGATCGCCAGCCCGCCGCAGGAGTCGGGGCTGCCCCATCCGGTCGTCCTCGCCACCGCGCACATCCTCGGCGTCGACGAGGTGTGGGCGATGGGCGGCGCCCAGGCGATCGGAGCGCTGGCGTACGGCTTCGACGACGCCGAGGTGTGTGAGCCGGTCGACCTCATCACGGGACCCGGCAACGCCTATGTCGCCGCCGCGAAGTCGCTTGTGCGCTCGCACGTCGGCATCGACGCGGTCGCCGGACCCACGGAGATCATCATCCTCGCCGATGCCACGGCGAACCCGGCGTTCGTCGCCGCCGACCTCATCAGCCAGGCCGAACACGACGAACTCGCCGCCTCGGTGCTCGTCACGGACTCGCCCGAGCTGCTCGAGGCCGTGGCCGCCGAGCTCGACCGCCAGGTTCCCGAGACCGCGCACGTCGAGCGCATCCGCACCGCGCTGGCCGGAGAGCAGTCGGCCCTCGTCCTCGTCGACGACCTCGATGCCGCCGTCACCGTGGTCAACGCCTATGCCGGTGAGCACGTCGAGATCCACACCGCCGACGATGCCGCGGTGGCCGAGCGCATCGTCAACGGGGGAGCCGTCTTCGTCGGACCCTATGCGCCCGTCGCCCTCGGCGACTATGCGGCCGGCTCGAACCACGTGCTGCCGACGATGGGCACCGCCGCCCACGGATCGGGACTCGGCGTGCACTCGTTCCTCAAGGTCAGCCAGGTCATCGACTACGGTCGGCCCGCTCTCGGCGACGTCGCCGAGCACATCGTCGCGCTCGCGACGGTCGAACAGCTTCCCGCCCACGGACGTGCCGTGAGCATCCGCTTCGAGGAGTGACATGCGCTGCCCATTCTGCCGTGAGTCCGATTCACGGGTCGTCGATTCGAGAACGAGTGAGGACGGGGCGGCGATCCGCCGCCGCCGGCAGTGCCGCCACTGCGGGCGCCGCTTCACGACCATGGAGGCGACGAGCCTCTCCGTCATCAAGCGCTCGGGGGTGACCGAGGAGTTCTCCCGCCAGAAGATCATGTCCGGAGTCCGCAAGGCCTGCCAGGGCCGGCCCGTCGGCGACGACGATCTCGCGAAGCTCGCGCAGAAGGTCGAAGAGGACATCCGGTCGAAGGGCATCGCCGAGATCGACGCCGACGAGGTGGGCCTGTCGATCCTCGAGCCGCTGCGCGAACTCGATCAGGTCGCCTACCTGCGCTTCGCGAGCGTCTACCAGGGCTTCGATTCGCTCGAGGACTTCGAGGCCGCGATCGACTCGCTGCGCGCCGATGCCGCGCTGCGCTCCGGGGACTCCCGCGAGGCGACGCCGGAGGACTTCGAGGCCTGAGGCCGGTGGGCGAGCAGTCCTCGTCATGGAGTCAGCCGAGGTTGCGGAAATCTTCTCGCGAAAACTTGCCCGAAAGTCGTCGATCACGGCAATAGTTGTGTACCATTATGAGTGCGCGCTTCGGTGCGCGGCCGCTTGCGGTTCGGAGGGGAAGCCGAACCGTCAAGCGGCCTTCGACGTTCCCCGGGAAAGTCGCTGACAACCCGCGTCCACATCACCCTGCGCCTGCGCTGTCGCTCAACAGGTGGCGTGAAATCCACCAGTTCGCCGACTCGACCGTCGCTCGTTCTGCAGTCGGCGTGAATATGTCGTCTTCGACGACCGCATATTCACGCCGACTGGTGAACGAGCCTCAGCCGATGCCGAGGTCCGAGAGCTCCGTCGGAGCCGAGGCGAGGACGCCGAGGCGGTCCGTCGTGCGGGTGAGCGCGACGTAGAGCGCGCCGACCCCGTCGTCCCCGCCGACCGGGGCGATGAGCCCGGGTTCGACGATGAGGACGGAGTCGAACTCGAGTCCCTTCGCCTGCTGCGGGGTGATGACGGCGATCTGATGGTCGAGACCGAGCACCGAGCGCCCGATGTCGAAGCCCGTGAGCGCCTCGGCGACGGAATCGATGAGCTCCTCCGGGGCGATGACGGCGATCTTGCCGCCGGAGACCGCGTCGACCTCAGCCGCCGCTGCGGCCGGCAGCGCGGCGATGACCGCCGGGGAATCGGCGAAGACCTCGAGCGTCGGCGGGGGGCCGCCCTGCCGCACCGACTCGACGAGCTCGAGCTGCGGGAAATGCCGGTGGAGATAGCGGTTCGCGAGGTCCATGACGGCCTGCGGCGTGCGGTAGGAGACCGTGAGCACCTCGAGGGAGAACCGGTCGCCGACGAACTCCGAGAGGATCGACTCCCAGGTCCGGGCGCTGTCGCCGTGCGAGGACTGCGCGAGGTCGCCGACGAGCGTCGCCGACTTCGAGGGCACCCGCCGGAAGAGCACCCGCCACTGCATGGGGGAGAGCTCCTGCGCCTCGTCGACGACGAGGTGGCCGTACGTCCATTCGCGGTCCTCGATCGCCCGCTCGGCCAGCGTCGTCGCCGGACCCGCCTCCTCCCACCGGGCAGCGAGCGTCTCGGCGCTGACGATCGCCGAGGTCTCGGTCATGTCGACGACCGCCTCGGCGTACTCCCTGGCCGATTCGTCACGGGCGGCGGTCTGCTGCGGGGTCGAGCCGAGCAGTTCGGCGAGTTCGTCGAGCAGCGGCGCATCCTCGATCGTCAGCGGTGCGTTCGCGGGACGGAGGAGCAGCTCCTGCTCGGCGGCAGAGAGCACCCGGTCGGCCGCGGCGCGGAGCTTGTGCGGCTTCGACAGGAGGGCGCGCAGCGCATCGCCGGGGCTGATGGGGAACCATGCGAGGTTGAGGGCGCGCCGGACGTCGACGCTCGAGCGCAGCTCGTCGAGGAGTTCGGGCAGACGCTCACCGGCGCCGTCGAGGCCCATCTGCCCGGCGAGATCCTCGGCGAGCGTCTTGAGCAGCCCGGCAACGAATCCGGTGCGCGCGGCATTGTGGGCGTCTCCGCTGCGCCGTGCGCGATCCCTGGCCGAGCGCACGTCCTTGCGACGCAGAAGCACCGTGTGGGCGCCGACGCGCAGACGTTCGTCCTCCTCAGGCACGCGCTCGTAGTTCGCGATGTGGTTGGCGAGCACGCTCGCCATGACCGACCGGCCCTTGATCTCGGCGACCCGCGGATCATCGGAGATGTCCGTGTCGAGGCCCGGGTAGAGCTGGCCGGGGGTGAGCAGGAGGGCACCGGTCTCGCCGAGGCTGGGCAGGACCTTCTCGATGTACTTGAGGAACACGGGGGAGGGGCCGACGAGGAGGACGCCGGATTTCGCGATCCGCTCCCGATGCCGGTAGAGCAGGTAGGCGGCGCGGTGGAGGGCGACCGCGGTCTTGCCGGTGCCCGGTCCGCCCTGGACGACGAGGACGCCCTGCAGCGGCTGCCGGATGATCGCATCCTGTTCGGCCTGGATCGTGGCGACGATGTCGCCCATCCGGCCGGTCCGGTGGCTCGTCAGTGCCGCGATGAGCGCCCCCTCGCCCTGCAGGGCCGAGCGCTGGGTGTCATCGAGGGCATCGATGTCGAGCACATCGTCCTCGACATCGGTGACCTTCCGGTTCTTCGTCACGAGGTGGCGCCGGCGGACGACGCCCTCGGGGTTCGCCGCAGTCGACTGGTAGAAGGGCTCCGAGGCGGGGGCGCGCCAGTCGATGAGGATCTGCTTGCGGTCGGCATCGGTGAGCCCGATGCGGCCGATGTAGCTCGGTTCGACGTCGTCCTTGAAGTCGAGTCGCCCGAAGCACAGCCCCTCCTCGGCGCTGTTGAGGCGGATGAGCTGATCCTCGTAGAGGGTCGCGAAGGCGTCGCGTTCGCTGCGGTGCTGATGGTTGCCGCCGACCTCGGAGATCCGGACGGTTCCCAGCCGGGCACTGGTCTCGTCCCGCAGTTCGTCGAGTCGGGCATAGAGTTCGTCGAGCTTGGCCTGTTCGACGGCGATTTCTGAAGTCTCGGTCATCTCACCTTCTTGGGTCGGCAATCAATTATGCCGAACTTTCCCGGACGGGAGTAGTCGGGCCCGTCACACGGGCGGTGCCGAACGGAGCGTGCGCACGCGTCACCAGCCGACACGCCACGGGCGGGGCGCACCGAGGTGTCCGACTCTCCGGGGGATCGGCCTCCCGGGTCGTCGGTGCGACGAATCCGTCGGTCCGGCAAGTCGTCGGTCAGGCAGGTCGTCGGTCCGTCGGGGTGCGGTCAGCGGCCGAGCCGGGCCGCGAGCGTCTCCCCGGTCAGCCACGCGGCCATCGTCGGGGCCGTGCGCAGCACCCGATCGAGGGCGGCGTCGGGCAGCGGCTGCGCCGCGGCGGCGACGACGACGTTGCCGCGCCGACGGCCCTTGAGGACACCGGGCTCCGAGGCGGCGGCGAGGTGCGGGAACGCCGAGGCGGCGGCGTCGAGCTCGTCGCGCAGCACCCGGTGGTCGCCGGCATCGGGGACGTTGGCGAGGAAGAGCCCGCCGGGTTTGAGCACGCGGGCGCTCTCGGCAAAGAACTTCGGGGTCTGGAGCGCGGTGGGCACGGAGTCGTGGGAGAAGGCGTCCCGGACGATGACGTCGGCGGTGTCGTCGCGGAAGCCGGCGATCTCCTCGGCGCCGTCCCCGGCACGCAGCGCCAGGGCAGGCGAACGGGGGAGGTCGAACCACGTGCGCACGCAGTCGATGAGAACCGGGTCGATGTCGATGGCCGTCTGCCGCGATCCGGGCCGGCGGGCGTCGAGCGCCCGCGCCAGCGCACAGCCGGCGGCGCCGATGTGGATGGCGCGCACGGTGCCGGACGGCAGGGTCGCCTCGATGATCCGCGCCATCCAGTCGAGGTATTCGAAGTCGAGGCGGGCGGGGTCGCTCAGGGTGATCGACGACGAGGGCACGTCGTTGACGTGGAGCACATAGCTGTCGGGCTCCCCGGCGACCTTCTCCAGCCGGGCGGTGCCCGTCGAGATCTCGACGACTTGCGCGCTGGGTGCTGTGAATATCCGTCTCTTCGCCACCACCTACTTGTATGTCAGTTCTCATCTCAGGGCAATTCGTGCGCGGGTGCGTGGGGAGAGCGGACGTGACTTGCGCGCCCTCGTCCTGTGGACGGAATCGCCGCGTCCACAGGGGCTGCGCGGGGTCTGGCGCCTGCGCACCCAGGTGGAGTCGACTGGCGGCATGGACACGCCAGCGAAGACCGCAGAGGACATCATCGGAATCGTTCCCCACACCCTGGGCTACACGCCCGCGCACAGTCTCGTCGCGATCCTCGTCGTCACCGACGGGAGCGGGGCGCAGTCGTGCGCGACGACCCTGCGCGTCGACTTCGACCTCGAGCGGGCGGCGGCGACAGCGGCGGAGGGAGGTCAGTGGCTGTGTGAGCTCGTGTGTCGCGCCTGCCGGCCCTCGGGGGTGTTCCTCGTCCTCTACGACGACGAGTACGCGCCCGACGAGGAGTACGTCTTCGTCGGCCCCGACGACCTCGTCACCCGCGGCGATGCCGAGTACTCGGAGATGCGCCGCAGCCTCATCCGGGCCGCCACCGACGAGATGGCTCGCGCCCTCGGCAGCGTCGGTATCGACACCCTGAGCGCATGGTGGGTCTCCGACGGTCGCTTCGGCCGCATCGATGACCGCGACGATCCCGGCACCGATCTCGCCGCAGCGCAGTCCTCGGCGTGCGCCACGGAGCTCGTCTCGACGGGGTCGGCGCCCGCGGAGGGTCCGAGCGACCTCATCGTCCTGCCGGCCGGTGCGGAGGAGAGAGCGGCGTTCTTCACGGAAGAGCATGACGAACCGACGACGATGACTCAGGCCTTCGACATCCTCGGCGAGGTCTACCCCGGTCTCCTCGCCCAGCGCGGACGCACCGAGGCCTTCGACCGCGAGGAGCTCAGCGCGCTGATGACCCCGCGGGTGGTCCGTGCCCTCGACCGGATCCTTGCCGAGAAGTGGTCCCGAGACGCCCTCGAGATGATCCTCGGCTTCGACCATCCCGACTTCCTGCCGCGCCGGGTGTGCCGGGCCCAACCCGGCGAGCTCGTGCAGTGGGCGCGCCGGGCGGGGAAGTCGCGGGCAGCGGCCGACCAGATGATCGGACTCTCCGACCGCGCGCCCACGCCCTACGATGTGCTGCTCGCGATCGCCTTCCTCGAAAGCTACGTGCCGTGGAGCAGCCCGCGCACCCTGTCGACGGCGTACGCGGTCATCGCCTGGTTCGAATGGTCGCTGGGCGGTTCGACGATGGCCGAGCAGTACGGACTCGCCGCGCTCGCCGTCGATGAGGGCAACTCACTCGCCGAACTCCTCATCTCCGCCGTCGGCCACGGCTACCTGCCGCGGTGGCTGATGACGCGGGCGCCGTTCTGAGCCGACCGGCAGCGTTCACGGCACCGAGGCGGGTGGGCGGGGGAATCTCTGCGACGGTGCCGGTGTTGAGCGAGTCCGGACAGGGCGTTTCGGTGCGTGGACGCGGCTTCCCGCCGATTCGCCAAGCGGGGAATAACGTGCCAGACTTGTGCGTTGACCCTGTCATTGCATATTGGGAGAGCTGTGCGCTCGCCCTTGGGCACACGACCCTTGCGCCCCCTTGACAAGGGTCTTAGTAATGTCCTGGTGCAACTGGGAAGTATCAGCGCTCGCGAAAGGTGAACACGTGCCGACAGTCGACAGGAAAACAGTGACTGAGGAGTCGGAGGCCACTTCGTCGGGTGGATCGACGACCACAGCGGCGAAGGGAAAGAAGACGACGAAGACGTCGTCGACCTCGCGTGCCAAGACGACTGCGGCGAAGAAGACGACTGCCGCGAAGACCGCGACCGCGAAGACGACGGCCAAGAAGACCACGGCGGCGAAGAGCAAGCCGGCTGAGCCCGCGGAGAGCCAGGAGACCACGGAGCAGAAGGCTCCCGCGAAGAAGACGGCGGCGAAGAAGACCACCGCAGCCGCGAAGACCACCACGGCCGCGAAGAAGACCGCCGCGAAGAAGACGACGAAGAAGACCGCCGAAGCCGACGACGCGCCGGTGAGCACGAAGAAGAAGTCCGACTCCGACGTCGAGTCGACCGAGGACGTCGAACCGACCGCGGACGCGCTCGCCACCGAGCTCAGCCCCTCCGAGGCGACCGAGACGAAGAACTCCGAGGAGAAGGAGAAGAACGCCGCGGTCACCGAGGCCGGCGGCTTCATCGTCTCCGACGCCGACGAGGACGACGCTCCCGCCCAGCAGGTCGTCTCCGCCGGTGCCACCGCCGACCCGGTCAAGGACTACCTCAAGCAGATCGGCAAGGTCGCGCTCCTCAACGCCGCCGAGGAGGTCGACCTCGCCAAGCGCATCGAAGCCGGCATGTACGCCGAGCACCTCCTCGACGAGGGTGAGGTGACCGACCCGCGCCTGACGATGGACTACAAGTGGATCATCCACGACGGACGGATCGCGAAGAACCACCTCCTCGAGGCGAACCTCCGCCTCGTCGTCTCGCTCGCCAAGCGCTACACGGGCCGCGGCATGCTCTTCCTCGATCTCATCCAGGAGGGCAACCTCGGCCTCATCCGCGCCGTCGAGAAGTTCGACTACACAAAGGGCTTCAAGTTCTCGACCTACGCGACGTGGTGGATCCGTCAGGCCATCACCCGCGCGATGGCCGACCAGGCGCGCACGATCCGCATCCCCGTCCACATGGTCGAGGTCATCAACAAGCTCGCTCGCGTCCAGCGCCAGATGCTCCAGGACCTCGGCCGGGAGCCGAGCCCCGAAGAGCTCGCGAAGGAACTCGACATGACGCCCGAACGCGTCGTCGAGGTGCAGAAGTACGGCCGTGAGCCGATCTCCCTGCACACCCCGCTCGGCGAGGACGGCGACTCCGAGTTCGGCGACCTCATCGAGGACTCCGAAGCGGTCGTGCCCTCGGACTCGGTGAGCTTCACCCTGCTCCAGGAGCAGCTGCACTCGGTGCTCGACACCCTGTCCGAGCGCGAAGCCGGGGTCGTCTCGATGCGCTTCGGGCTCAATGACGGACAGCCGAAGACCCTCGACGAGATCGGCAAGGTCTACGGCGTCACCCGGGAGCGGATCCGCCAGATCGAGTCGAAGACGATGGCGAAGCTGCGCCACCCGTCGCGCTCGCAGGTGCTGCGCGACTACCTCGACTGACACGGCTGACCGACGACGCCGGGCCCATGGTCATCCGACCGCGGACCCGGCGTCGCTGTCGTCTGCACCGCGATCTGCGTGGGCGGGGTCAGCCCAGCCAGTCGGCGACTCCGCGGGCGATCGCCTCGGCGTACTCCTTCCGGCCGTCCGCGGATTCCATCGCCTTCGCCTCCTCGGGATTGCGCATCTCCCCGCATTCGACGATGACGGCCGGCACCGAGGAGTTGTTGAGTCCCGCAAGATCCGGACGCGGACTGATCGCGTCCTTCCCGTACGCCGGGTTCGGCGTGAACGGCCCGGCCAGCGCCGCGCTGATCGCCTCGGCGAGCGCCGTCGACGCGGTCTCGAGCTCCGGTGTCGTCCCGGGGTCGGCGACGATGACGTGGAAGCCCTTCGCCGCCGTCGACTCGCTGCCGTTGGCGTGGATGCTCACCAGCGCATCGGCGTCGGCGGCGAACGTGCCGCGCTCATCGACGCACGGCCCGACTCCGTCGTTGTCCTCCCGACTGAGGACCACCTCGGCGCCGGCGGCCTCGAGATCTGCGGCGAGCAGCCCGCTGACCTCCCACGCGAACTCCGCTTCGGAGTAGTCGGAGTCGGTCGCGGTGCCCGTCGTGTTGCACGCCTTCTCCCCGCCTCGGCCATCGGGGACAGGGCTCGCGATCGCTGCGGGATCCTTCGCGTTGCCGCCGTTGTGACCGGGGTCGATGGCGATCGTCGTTCCCGTGAGATCCTCGTCGACGACCCGCGCCGAGGCGGTCGGTGCGCTTCCGGACGACCCCGACGGCAGCGGCTCGGCGGCGACCGTCGTCGACCGCTGGCCGGGCGCGGGGGCGGGGGCGGCGCAGGCGCCGAGCAGCACGGCGCCGAGCAGGGCGGCTGCGC
>NZ_SCMW01000044.1:0-33124 GCF_005502845.1 Brevibacterium sp. 2SA
CCCCAGGGCCGTCCAGTCCCCGGTGTCCGCGCAGCCCCCCGCCGAGGCGGACGCCGCCCACCGCGCGACCGACCGCGCCGGCCGCGCCACCGACGCCCGCGCCACCGACGACCGCGCCGGCGACAGCACCGGGCCGGGAACGACCGATGCGGGCTCGACCGCCGATGAGTATCCGCTCGGCACCCCGTACTCCGGTCCGGCCGCGCAGGCACCTGCGGCACCGAAGCAGAAGGCGGCCCGCAAGCAGCCCCCGCGCACACGCGTGCCGCGGACAGGGAAGACGCGGCTGGGCAGGCTCACGGTTCCCGGCCTCGTCCTCATCGGCATGGCCATCCTCATGATCGGGGCCTTCGTCGTGCCCAACATCGTGCCGACGAACGCCACGGACTCCCCGCAGACCATCGCCTCCGACCAGCAGCTCAATCCCGCCTCCGACATCTCGGTGGAGAAGACCGACGACATCGTCCCGAGCTTCGCGAACACGCCGACGTGGCAGGCGAAGATCCCTGGCACCGCCTCGGTGACAGCCTCCGACCGCGGAGTCCTCGTCGTCGACGGCGGCAATCTCGAGGTCCTCGACGCCGCCAACGGCACGGTCCGCTACTCCGGCCAGACCGATGAGGCCCCGACCTTCGCCGTCGACACCCGCATCGACGGCCGCGCCGCCCTCCTGTGGCAGGTCGGCGATTCCGCGCAGGCGCTCTTCGACGGCGAGAGCACCCCGAAGACCTACCAGCTGCCGACGAACGCGCGGATCTCCTCGGCGGGCACGAGCGTGCTCGTCAAGTCCGGCAACAAGCTCGCGACCTTCGGCCAGGACGGCCTCATCGACATTCCCACCCCCGACAGCGGGTCGACCCCGATGGCCGTCGAGAACGGCGAGCTCTACAGCGCCGACTACGACGGACCCGTCGTGGCGACGAACATCAGCAGCGGCGACGAGCGCAGCATCGGCCTCGAATCCCCGGCCGACGGGCTGCGCATCATCAAATGGATCTCCGCCGGCCACGGCAAGGTCATCGCCCTGTGGGGCGAGCAGGGCGCGTCGACGAACAGCGGCCACCGCATCCAGCTCGTCGTCCACTCCCTCGAGGACGGGTCGATCCTCTCGACGGTGACGACGACGACCGACATCGTCGGCGAGATGTCCTGGGTCCGCGGTCAGGGCGGTCAGCGCGCCTACATCGGCCCGTACCTCTTCGACCTCGAAACGGGTCTGCTGCTCGTCGACGCCTCCGGCCGCGACATCAACCTCTCCGAACCCAAGGGCACGATCGTCCCCTGCACGATCGACAGCGAAGCGGCATGCCTCCTTGCCGGGCAGACGGCGTACCGGTCCGACACGCGACTGCTCGCCGTCGCCGACGCGGGCAATCTCGCCATCGTCGACGGCCCCGACTCGACGATCCGGGCGTACCCGAAGAAGCCCGCGACCCCGGGCGGATGAACCGGAGCTTTAACAGCGTTCGCTCAGCCACTATGATGGTGGCCGGCGCGCCTTCGCGTCATGCCACCCTGAAGGGACGTTGACCGGAATCTCCACCCGAAGGACCACAGTGTCGATCACCACTCGAGAGCTCAGCCGCACCGTGGCCGCTTTCGGCACTGCTCTTACCCTCGTGGCGCTGCCGTTGACGTTCGCTCCCAACCCTTCGCATGCAGCTCCGGCCGTCGCCGAGGCGGATGCCGGGTCAGCGGCGACCGCTGACTCCAATGCGGGTACGGACGCGGCGAGCGCGGATTCCGGCGCCGAGGCCGATGCCGGCGCAGGAGCCGACGGCACCGCCTCATCGGGCGGATCCACCTCGGCGGACGGATCGACCGCGAGCGCCGATGGCACGAGCGAATCCGACGGCATCATCCCCGGAGACGATGCGGACAGTGACGGCGCTGCCGATGGCGGTGGGACCGAGGACCCCAAGTGTGAGGACCCGAACACCGCACCGGAGGGCGAGCCCTGTGTGGCGAAGACCGTTCCGCTGCGCGCCGATTGGGACGATCGCACTCAACAGCTGACACTGCCGACCGGCGACGCCGGCATGCCTGAGAGCTGGATCGGCAAGGAATTCTCCGGACCCCCGTCCCGGGCTCGCGTGCCGGCGCAGTCGACCGAGGCGCCGTCCGATTCCGGTGCCGAGGCCGATTCCGGCGCCGAGTCCGATTCCGGTGCTGCCGGGGACTCCGCGGACACCGACACCGGTGCCGATGCGAACGGTGAGACCGATGACAGCGGCAACCCCATCGACAACCGCGCCCCCGCCGCGGTGCCGACGACGTTCTCGCTCAACGCCGACGGTGAGGTCATCGACCCGGCGACGGACCGCCCGGTGACCTTCGCGAACTTCACGAGCAACCCGGACTGGGATTTCACGGTCGAGAACGTCAACGGCACGAACACGATCACCGTCACCGGGACGCCCTACCCAGATTCCGACGGCGGATCGACGGGGTCGAACGACGGCTCCTCGACCGCCGGGGGCGGCGGCAGCTCGAGCGGCGGTTCCGACGGCACCGGCGCCGACGGCGGCGATTCCTCGACGTCGTCCGACGCGAACTCACCGGGTGACGACAGCGGCTCCGGATCCTCGACGTCCTCGGGTTCAGACGGTTCCGGGTCCCGCGGGGATTCATCGGCGGCCGCGAACGGACGCGCTGACGCAGGGGCAACTTCAGAGGGCTCGTCGAATTCCGCAGCGAACGGCGGCGACGAGCGCCCGAGCCCGTCACCGAGCACCGGTGCCGACGGAGCCGACGCGAATGCCGCTGCTGGTGCCGACGGCGGCGATGGCGCCGGCGACGAGGAGAACACCGAAGCGCCGTCGACGGGCAACGGCCAGGGCAACGAGCGTGATGTCATCCCCGGCGATGCGGGCGACAGCTGGGTGCCCGGGGGCGGAAGCGCACCGCACCCGGACTATTCGGACCCGGTCCCCCGCAACCCGGATGTCCCGACGCCCGAGGACGACACCGACCTCATCACCGGCGGCGACCAGACGGCCCCGCGCGGCAACAATCAGCCGGCAAGCTCTTTCGGCGAGTCGCTCATCTCGACGATCGTGAGCTCGTGGCCGGTCTTCGTCCTCGCCGCGTTCGGCATGGCCGCTGTCGGCTTCATCCTCTTCCTCGTCGGCCGCCGCAACAAGCAGCAGGACTGAGCGGCTGCCCCGCGCACCAGTCTGCGCGGGCACTATCCGGACATGCCGGGCGATGCCACAGTCGACGTCGTGAGATTCCGGCACTCCGAGCCGCGTATCTGACACCGGGAGAAGTCAACAGCTAAGCTGGACGGCAAGGTCCTGTGACGCCCAGTCACAGGTGAACAATGCATTCGCGACTCGGAGGATTCGACCCGATGACTGACAACGTCTACACCTCAGATGTGACCGTCGACAACGCCACCCAAGCCCAGCTGGCCGAATCGATCCGGCTGCGCGAGGAGCGACTGACCGGCAACATCGACGAACTGGTGGGACGCCTGCACCCGAAAGCCCTGCTCAACCGCGCCGTCGACAAGGCGAAGTCGACCGTCATCAACGAGGACGGCTCCCCCAAGACCGAGGCCATCGCCCTCGGCGCCGGTGCCGTGCTCGGCGTCGCCGCCCTCATCGTCGGGTTCTCCGGTCGGGACGAGCGTGCCTGACACTGCTCTGCCGATCCGCATGCTCCACGACCGGATCCTCGTCGATCCGGGCGAGGAGGCCGATGAGCGCAAGTCGGCCGCCGGCATCGTCATCCCCGCCACGGCCACGATGGGCAGGCGGCTGGTCTGGGGCGAAGTCGTCGCGGCCGGTCCGCACGTGCGACAGGCCAACCTCGGCGACACCGTGCTCTACGATCCCGAAGATCGCGCCGAGGTGGAACTCGAAGGTCAGGCGTACGTGCTGCTGCGGGAGCGCGACGTCCATGCGATCTCCGAGCCGGCCGAGCAGTCGAGCGCGGGAATGTACCTCTGACCTGCGACCTCAGTCACAAAACCGGAAAATCCCCGGATTCGGTTTGCACGCGAGGCTGGCTCCTGAGTAGTATTAATTCTCGTTGCGCAACGTGCGCGGCACGCGCCTCTAGCTCAATTGGCAGAGCAACTGACTCTTAATCAGTGGGTTCCGGGTTCAAGTCCCGGGGGGCGCACAGCACACAGGAACCGCCGTTCGGATCATCCGAACGGCGGTTCTTCGCATTGGCGCCCGGGCGCCCTCAGCGGTGCGCCTCCTCATGGAGCTCCATCGCCTCGGCGACCACGTCCGGGTCACCGGATTCGATCGCCTCAAGCAGCGCACGATGCCCCTCGACACGGGTCCGTTTCTGCTCAGGCGTCTTCGGCAGGATCGCCTCGGCGTGGCCGGCGATGTGGTCGAGCAGGCCACGGCAGATCGAGGCGAGGACCTCGTTGTCCGCGGCGGCATAGACCGCTCGGTGGAAATCCCAGATCGCGTGGGCGAGTCCGAGGTCCTCATCGACTCTGGCCTCGATGACCCGCATCCGCTCGCGGAGCAGCGCCAGATGCTCCTCTGACCGGTTGAGTGCGGCGTCGAGCACGACTTCCGGCTCGAGCGCATTCCTCACCACGGCGGATTGGGCCACCGACCGCGCGTCGTCGCGGACGCGGATCATCGCCTGCCCGATGTGGACGAAGGGATCGGGCTCGGCGGCGAACACACCGCCCCCGGGGCCGGTGCGCATCGTGATGAGCCCCTGCGCCTCGAGCATCCGCAGCGACTCGTTGAGGGTGCCCGGTGCCACCCCGATCTCCTTGCACAGGCTCTGCTTCGTCCCCAGATGCGTGTTCGGGTCGGCCTTCTGGGACCTCTGCGCGATGAGGTCGGCCACTTCGACGGCCCGTGACCGTCCGCTGCCCGCACTCACCTGCACCGTCATCTCCCGTGCCATTCGCCCTCCATCATCGTCTTCGCACGCACTGCCATGGCACGTGCCGCCATTGCATTGTACGAAAGCGGGGTCGCGGTCGCCGCCGCAGGTGACGCCGCGACCCCGCCTGCGGGCTCAGGAATGTTCGACGATCTCGTTGCGCAGCTTCCCGATCGATTCGACCTCGACCTCGACGACATCACCGGGTCCAAGATACCGCGGCGGGGTGAGGCCGAGCCCCACTCCCCCGGGCGTGCCGGTCGCCACGACATCGCCGGGCAGCATCGTCACGGTATCGGTGATGTAGGCGATGAGATCCTCGATCTTGAAGATGAGGTCGCGCGTATTGCCGTTCTGCATCACCTCGCCGTTGACGGTCGTCGTCACGGTGAGATCGTCGACGTCGCCGATCTCGTCGGGCCGGTAGAGCTCAGGACCGATCGGACCCGAACGGTCGGCATTCTTGCCGAGTGTGAACTGCGTCGTCGCGAGCTGCTTCTTTCGCGCACTGATGTCGTTGAACGCGGTGTACCCGAGCACATGGCTGCGAGCGGTCTCCTTGTCAGCCATCCACACCGTGTCCTTCATGACGAAGGCGAGTTCGACCTCCCAGTCGAGTCCTTCGTTCGCCGGAACGGGCACCGTCGTGCCGGTGGTGACGAGTGTCGACTCCCACCGGCCGAAGATCATCGGGAACTTCGGCAGATCCTGCCCGGCACCGCGCTTCGACTCCTCGGCATGGCTGTGATAGTTGATCCCCACGCAGAAGACCCGCGAGGTCTCGGGCACGAACGGGGCTTCGGTGAGTTCGGCACGTGCGATCGGCGCGGCATCCTCGGCGGGCGTGTCGACCTCCCCCGCGTAGAACGCTTCGACGGTTCCGATGGGGTACACGTCGTCCCCACGGACCTCGCCGATGTGGCGGACTCCGTTGTCGAGGTATCCGATGAGTGGCATGTCTGTCTCCTTCGTCTGTATGGTGCGTGTCTGTCGTGCGTGTCTGTGTTCGTCGCCGCTCTGCCCTCGGTCCTAGGACTGGGTGCTGGCTGCGGCGTCGCGGATCGCTCTCCTGGTGCGCATGACCATGGGAATCGCGCCGAGGATGCCGACGACGACCGCGATCGGCAGGATGATCGGGTAGAGGGCCGCGATCGACGGCATGAGCACGGTGTCGAGCGACAGGGCACCCTGCCCTGTGATCCCGAGCATAGCGACGATGGCGGCGATGAAGAAGGGGTATTCGCCTCCGCCGAGCGCGTTCCAGAACGTGCCGCTGACCGCGCTCAGTGCCGCTCCGGCGACGATCATCGTCGCAACCGCCAGGCCGATCCCGATCGGTGTGAGGACGCCGAACAGCAGGCTGACAGCGGCGATGAGCTCGAACACCGAGGCGACGCGGACCATGACATGTCCGGGTCGCTGCCCGAGCTTCTCGAACAGTCCCGCTGTCGCTGCGGGGCCCGACCCCGAGAACCACCCGCACAGCTTCTGCGTCGAGTGGGCGAAGAGGATGAGGGCGATGATCACCCGCATCCCTGCGATGCCCCAGTCCATGGTGGACGGTTCCATAACGATCCCATTCCTTCCGACTCTGATATGTCCGGCCTCCGCCCCGAGGTGGGCGGACCCGCCGGGCTCAGCTCACACCGAGAAGCTCGATTCGGGAGCGAGCGCCGTATTCTGCTCGACCCATTCGATCGGCGGCCGCGAGCCCCAGAGGTCGACGAGCTTCCAGTTCGAGAGGTTCTCCCCGGGATCGACGACCCGCGGCTCCGCGTAGATGTCGTCGATGACCTCCATCTCCGCGATGCATTCGATGAGGAAGTCCGAGGAGTTCGTGAAGTACATGAAGAGGTTGTCCCCGGCCCCGTGACGACCCGGCCCCCAGGTCAGGCGCCGCTCGTCGGGGATGAGCGAATCGGCGATGCCCCGGAAGTCCTGGAAGCTGTTGAACTCCCAGCTCGTGTGGTGGAGACCGCCGACGTCGCTGGCGACGATCGCGACCGTGTGGTGTCGCCCGTCGGCCCCGCGCAGCCACGCGATCTCGTGCCCGGTGCTGCGTTCGCTGAGGAGGAACCCGCAGGAGACGTTCATCTCGTGCGTCCAGCGTTCCGGGTCGGCAGCGGTGAAGTTGACATGGTCGAGGCCTTTGGGGCGCATGCCCGGTCCCTTGTAGCGCAGCGCGCGATCGTGGCGCATCGGCGTGTGGACCTCGAAGACATGGCCCTCAGAGGTCACGAAGGTCACCGACTTCTCGATCGCCTCCGACGACGGCGTCGTCGTGAGCACCTCGAGTCCGCCTTCCTCACAGCGGCGCCTGACCTCGTCGATCGCGTCGGCGCTGACGGCTTCGAGGCCGCACTGCGCATGCCGGTTCCCGTCGGCCTGTTTGATGATGTACTCGGCATGACGCTGGTTGGAGGACATGAGGATCGTTCCGTCCTCGGCCCTCTCCACGACGCGTGCGCCGATCTTGTCGGCCGTGTCCTGCGCGAGCCCCTCGGGGTCGGACGACTCCACCGTGACGTATCCCAGTCGCTGCACCAATGGTCGCATCGGGCTGCTCCTCTCCTCGGTCGGCACCCGACTTCTTCTGCGAACCGCGGGGCCGATCACTTCGCTGTGATCCCTGACACGTCAATTCATAGTATTCAATATACTCAATGTCAAGGGTTGGGTGCGGCGATCGGATTGGAGGAGGCACCTGTGCGCGGTCATGGTGCGTCGGCGAATAGTGGTGGCGCGCGCAAAAGGTGGTGTCGCCAGCGAAAAGTGCCGGTGTCGGCAAATGCGAGGTGTTCGCGGGAAGTGCGGGCGTCGGCGAAAGATCGCGGTGCCGGCGAGAAGTTCATGATCGCCCGGCACTGCAGGCGAAAAGTCCAGATGCCGGCAACTGGTCGAGGGCATATCGACTTCTGGCCGACAGCGAGCCGGGCGCTTCGCCCGTATCGGTTCAGCAGCCGCAACTCACCTCAGCCGGGTCGCGTCTCCTCAGCAGCCTCTGCCCACCAGCTTCGGCTCACGCCTGGCCGGCGCGGGCGTAGGCGCCGAGGACCTGCCGCTCGGAATCGCCGAGGTAGGTCCCGAGCAGCGCGGCCGCCTGGGCCGGGCTGTCGTTGACGTAGGCGTTATAGACCTCCTCGTTGCGCTCGACGAACGGTGCATGGAGGAAGTCGAGGAGTTCGACCTTGAGGAAGGCCAGCCGCAGCTCGGCGAGGACATTGCCGAACGAGCGCATCAGCCGCACGCTGTCGGAGAGGGAGACCACGCCGTTGTGGAACTCCATGTTCGACGTCCCCACCTGCAGCCAGTCGCCGGCCTCGGCGGCGGCCTTCGCCTCCTCGATGGCCCGCAGCATCCGCGCGCCCGCCGGATGCGCGCGGGGCGCGTGGGCGAGCACGGTGCATTCGACGGTGCGGCGGACGCGGTAGATGTCGATGACGTCGGCGGTGCTCGGCGAGGCGACGGAGACCCCGCGGTTGGGGACGTGGTCAATGAGCCCCTGTTCGCCGAGGACCCGGAAGGCCTCGCGCAATGTGTTGCGCGAGACGTCGAACTCCTTGGCCAGCGCCGCCTCGGACAGGCGCGTCCCGGGTCGGAGCGAGCCTGCGATGAGACGATCGGTGAGGCGATTGACCAGGGACGATTCGTGATTCACACCACCATCGTAGTCACTCACCCCACCGCACAGCCAGACAGGCGCGGCCGCGTGCGCGACAACCTCAGCGCCCGAACTGTGACGCAGGTCTATTCTTGTTGAACAATCAGTGCTACATTGTTTACCAATATTCGGTGAACCTGTGGGGCACGACACAGCAGTCGGCTTCTGCGCGCGATCCGGAACCGCTTTCGAACTCATCGTGGAGAACGCATGTCACAGTCATCAGGGTCCCCGTCGCCGGATCCCGGTTCCGGGTCGACGCCGCACAGCGGCGAATCGGCCCACCTGCTCACGTCCGCACAGACGGGCTCGGCCGCGGCGGCGACGAAGTCCGCGATCAGCCGCAGCGCGATCGTCGGGGCCATTTTCCTCATGGCCACCTCGGCGATCGGACCGGGCTTCATCACCCAGACCGCGACGTTCACCGCGCAGATGGGGGCGGCGTTCGCGTTCGCGATCCTCGTCTCGATCCTCATCGACATCGCCATCCAGCTCAACATCTGGCGGATGATCACCTCCTCGGGCAAGCGCGCCGCGCAGCTCGCCTCCTCCGCGGTGCCCGGCTCCGGGATCGTCCTCTCGATCCTCATCGTCGTCGGCGGACTCGCCTTCAACATCGGCAACATCGCCGGCGGCGGGCTCGGCCTCAACGCGCTGCTCGGGATCGACCCGAAGCTCGGCGGGCTGCTTACCGGCGTGCTCGCGATCGGCATCTTCCTCTTCAAACGCGCCGGCAAGGTCGTCGACGCCGTCGTCCTCGTCCTCGGCGTCGGGATGATCGTCCTCACCGTCATCGTCGCCATCGTCTCCCAGCCGCCCGTCGGCGAGGCCCTGCGCCAGAGCGTCCTTCCCGACTCGATCAACTTCGCGACCGTGACGACGATCGTCGGCGGCACCGTCGGCGGCTACATCACGTACTCCGGGGCCCACCGCTACCTCGACTCGGGCAAGACCGGGCCGGAGAACGCGCCGTCGGTGATGCGCTCGGCGCTCTCGGGCATCGTCGTCACCGGCATCATGCGCTACGTCCTCTTCCTCGCGATCCTCGGCGTCGTCGCCTCCGGGGTCGTCCTCGACATCGAGAGCCAGGTCGCCAACCCCGCCGGTCAGGCGTTCGCCGCGGTCCTCGGCGATGCCGGCATCCGGATCTTCGGGGCGATCTTCTGGGCTGCGGCACTGAGCTCGGTCATCGGGGCGGCCTACACCTCAGCGACGTTCCTCTCCGCGTTCTCGAAGCGCCTCGGCGGCGGCTGGCCGCTGCAGCTGGCGACCGTGGCCTTCATCGTCGTCTCCCTCGTCGTCTACCTCATCGTCGGCACCGCACCGGCGACCCTGCTCGTCTTCGTCGGCGGCTTCAATGGCCTCATCCTCCCGATCGGTCTGACGATCTTCATGTACATCGGCTGGTTCCGCCCGCAGCTGCTGCGCACGGATTCCTACCCCAAGTGGCTGCTCGTCATCGGCACGGCCGCGACCCTGCTCACCTGGTACATGGCCGTTCAATCGATCGGCCCCATCTTCGCCATGATCGGAATAGGAGTCTGATATGACCACCATTGACCTCAACTCCGACCTCGGGGAGAACGTCCCCGACCGAATCGTCAGCGACGACGATGCGATGCTCGGCATCGTCACCAGCGCGAACGTCTCGTGCGGGTTCCATGCGGGCAGTCCTGAGGGGATCAAGCACACCGTCGCCGAGGCGACCGACCGCGGCGTCGTCATCGGCGCCCATCCCGGCTACGACGACTACGAGGGCTTCGGCCGGCGCCCCATGGACGTGCCCGCAGCGACCCTGCAGGCCCAGGTCGAGTACCAGATCGGTGCCCTCATCGGCCTGACCACGGCGGTCGGCGGCCGTGTCCGCTACGTCAAACCCCATGGCGGTCTCTACAACACGATCGTTCACGACGAAGCCCAGGCCAAGGTCGTCGCCGCGGCGGTCAGGGCCGTCGATCCGAGCCTCGTCCTCCTCGGCCTCGCCGGCAGCGTCGCCAACCGGATCGCCGCCGAGGCGGGACTGACCGTGGCCGCCGAGGCCTTCGCCGACCGCGCCTACAATCCCGACGGCTCGCTCGTCTCCCGCACCGAGTCCGGGGCCGTCCTCGACGATCCGGCGCTCGTCGCCGCCCGCGTCCTGCGCCTCGTCGAGACCGGGGAGATCGAAGCGATCGACGGATCGACGATCACCGTCGACGCGCAGTCGATCTGCTTCCACGGGGATTCCCGCGGCTCGATCGAGATGGCCCAGGCCTCGCGTGACATCCTCACCGACGCCGGCGTGAGCATCGCCCCGTTCGTCGGAGCACAGCCGTGACACCGACGTCGGCAGGGGCGGCGGCCGGGGCGACGGAGACGTCGGCCGGGGTCGAGGCCCGTGCCCGCATCCGTGCCGGCTTCACCGGTCCCACCTCGGGGATGGCGCCCGGACTCGTCCAGGCCAACCTCATCGCCGTGCCCGCCGACTGGGCCTTCGACGTCCTCCTCTTCGCCCAGCGCAACCCGAAGCCGTGCCCGGTCATCGACGTCCTCGAACCCGGCCGGGTCGAATCGGCGCTGGCTGCCGGCAGCGATCTGCGCACCGACCTGCCGCGCTACCGGGTGTGGGAGGACGGGCAACTGACCGCCGAGGTCGACGACGCCTCGTCCGTCTTCGCCGACCACCCCGACCTCGTGTCGTTCCTCATCGGCTGCAGCTTCACATTCGAGGCCGACCTCGCACGGGCCGGCATCCCCATCCGCCACCAGGAGGCCGGGCGCAACGTGCCGATGTACCGCACGTCGACCGCGTGCCGGCCTGCCGGGCGGATCTCCGGGGACATGGTCGTCTCGCTCCGGCCGATCCCCGCCGCCCAGGTCGCCGAAGCGGTCCGCATCACCGACCGCTTCCCCGCCGTCCATGGCGCTCCCGTCCACATCGGCGACCCGGCGGCCCTCGGGATCCGCGACCTCGACGCCCCCGACTTCGGCGACCCGCCCGTCATCGAGTCCGGCGACGTCCCCGTGTTCTGGGCGTGCGGGGTGACCCCGCAGGTCGCGATCGCCGAGTCCGCCCCGCCGTTCGCCCTCACCCACTCCCCCGGGCGGATGTTCATCACCGACGCCCCCGAAAGCGACTACCGCCAGTGACCGTCTTCCGCACCGCCTCACGCCGGCATCTCCTCGTCGAATCCGCCGACCTCGCCGCGTCGATGCAGCTCAACCATGCCCTCGAGGCTGCGGCGCTGCCCGGCGTCGTCGAACTCGTGCCCGCCGCGCGGACCGTGCTCATCCGCTTCGACCCGGCCCGCACCTCGGCGCCGGCCCTCGAGGAGGCCATCACCGGCCTCGACGTCACCGACTCCGCAACCGGGTCCGGGCGCACCGTGACCATCGACGTCCGCTACGACGGTGAGGACCTCGCCGAGGTGGCCGCCCTCCTCGGCGTCTCCCCCGCCGAGGTGGTCGCCCGCCACCAGCGCGCCCGCTGGGAGGTCGCGTTCTCCGGGTTCGCCCCCGGGTTCGGGTACCTCGCCGGCGACGACCCGCTCTTCGACGTGCCCCGCCGATCGTCCCCGCGCACCCGCGTGCCCGTCGGGGCGGTCGGCCTCGCCGGGGAGTTCACCGGGGTCTACCCCCGGGCCTCCCCCGGCGGGTGGCAGCTCATCGGCCACACCGATGCCATCCTCTGGGACCTCGACCGGCAGCCCCCGGCGCTCTTCGTGCCCGGGACCATCGTGACGTTCGTCGACGCCGGGAGGGCGAGCGCGCGAGCGGCTGAGGCGCCTGCGTCGGCGGAGTCGTCGACGGCGGACTCCTCCGCGTCCCACTCCCTCACCGTCATCGAGCCGGGCCTCCAACTCCTCATCGAAGACCTCGGGCGTCCCGGGTTCGCGTCGATGGGTGTGTCGAGCGCGGGAGCCGCCGACCGGTCCGCGCTCGCCGAGGCCAACCGTCTCGTCGGCAACGCCGAGTCCGCCGCGGTCCTCGAGAGCTTCGGCGGCGTGGTCAGCCTGCGCGTCACCGGTGACGGGGTCGCCGCCGTCACCGGCGCCGGCGGCCCGATCACCGTGACCGCCGCTGACGGAACAGTGTTCCGCCACCGCCTCGGCGAGGCGTTCTCCCTCGTCGATGGCGACCTGCTCGAGCTCGGGCCGACCGAGACGGGCGCGCGTCGGTACCTGGCAGTCCGCGGGGGGATCATCGCGGACACGGCGCTCGGCAGCGCCTCGGCGGACACCCTCGCCCACCTCGGGCCCGCCGCACTCACAGCCGGGGACACGATCGACCTCGCCGCTCCGTCCGCCGCTCCGCATCTCGTCGATCCCGGGCTCCGCCTCGGCGCGGATCGGGTCCTGCCGGCACCGGGCGACCTCGTCGAGCTCACCGTCACCCTCGGGCCGCGGGACGACTGGTTCACCCCTGCCGGCATCGACACCCTGCTCACGCAGGAGTGGACGGTCACACACGAATCGGATCGGGTCGGTCTGCGGCTGGCCGGGGAGGTGCCGCTCGAGCGGGCGCGGACCGGTGAGCTGCCGAGCGAGGGCGCGGTGACCGGTGCCCTGCAGGTCCCGCCGAACGGCCAGCCGGTGCTCTTCGGACCCGACCATCCGCTCACCGGGGGCTATCCGATCATCGCCAGCGTCGACGACACCGACCTCGCCGCGCAGCTGCCCCCGGGAGTGCGCATCCGCTTCCGCTCGCCCGCAGCCGCCGACTCCGCATCCCCTGACCCCTCCGACGAAAGCTGAGCCATGCCGACCATCCTCATCGCCAACCGCGGCGAGATCGCCGTCCGCATCATCCGCGCGTGCGCCGAGAACGGGCACACCTCCGTCGCCGTCTACGCCGATCAGGACGCCACGGCCCTGCACACGCAGCTCGCCGATGTCGCCGTCGGACTGCCCGGCACGACCGCCGCGGAGACCTACCTCAACATCCCGGCCATCATCTCCGCGGCACAGGCCTCCGGGGCCGAGGCCGTCCACCCCGGATACGGGTTCCTCTCCGAGAACGCCGAGTTCGCGGCCGCGGTCGAAGACGCGGGGCTGATCTGGATCGGGCCGAGTCCGGAGGCGATCACCGCGCTCGGGGACAAGGTCACCGCCCGGCAGCTCGCGCAGAAGGTCGGAGCACCGCTGGCTCCGGGCATCGACCGGCCGCTGACCGGCGCCGCCGAGGTCGAGGACTTCGCCCGCGAAGCCGGTCTGCCGATCATCATCAAGGCCGCGCACGGCGGCGGCGGGCGCGGAATGAAGATCGTCCGCGATTTCACCGAGGTGGCCGGGGCCTTCGAATCGGCGACCCGAGAGGCCGTCGAGGCGTTCGGTCGTCCCGAGTGCTTCGTCGAGAAGTTCCTCGAGCATCCGCGGCATGTCGAGGTCCAGGTCGTCGGCGACGGGTTGGGCACCGTCGTCGCCGTCGGTGACCGCGACTGTTCGGCGCAGCGGCGCAACCAGAAGCTCGTCGAGGAGGCCCCCGCCCCGAATCTCAGTGCTGAGCAGCGGGACCGTCTGCAGCGGTCGGCTGAGGCGATCTGCGCCGAGGTCGACTATCGAGGCGCGGGCACCGTCGAGTTCCTCCTCGCCGCCGACGGCACGATGACGTTCCTCGAGGTCAACACCCGTCTCCAGGTCGAACATCCCGTCACCGAGGCGGTCACCGGGGTCGACCTCGTCACCGAGCAGTTCCGCATCGCCTTCGGTCAAGGGCTGTCGCTGACGGCGACTCCCGAGGTGCGGGGGCACGCGATCGAGCTGCGTCTCAACGCTGAGGATCCCGGTCGCGGATTCCTTCCCACACCGGGCCGCATCGACGCCCTCACCGTGCCCGGCGGGCCGGGAGTGCGCTGGGATGCGGGCGTGCGCGCCGGTGACACCGTGCAGCCGGCCTTCGATTCGCTCTTCGCCAAGCTCATCGTCCACGGCCCTGACCGGGCGACGGCGATCGCCCGGACGATCACTGCCGCACGCGAGCTCACCGTCACCGGGCCCGCGACGGTGCTGCCGGCATCGCTCGCGATCCTCCGCCATCCTGCGTTCGCCGGTGACGTCATCGGCATCGACACGCAGTGGATCGAAGCGGAGCTGCTGCCCGAGTTCGCCCCGCAGGACCGGCCGGCGCCGGTCGCTGCCGAGGGCCTGACGCGGATGGACATCGAGATCGACGGGCGGATGACGACGATCGGTCTGCCGGGCGCTCTGCTTGCCTCCCTCGGGTCGGTCGGGGGCGCTGCGTCGACGGGTGCGGACGCCGGACCTTCGCCTGATTCCGCGGGGAATGCGGACTCCGATGACGGGTCGGCTCTCGTCACGGCACCGGTGCCGGGCAGCCTCGTCGACTTCCTCGTCGCCGACGGCGCCGAGGTGGCCGCCGGCGACGAGGTCGCCGTGCTCTCGGCGATGAAGATGGAGACCCGCGTGACCGCGCCGGCAGCGGGGACGCTGACTCGCCTCGCGGCGGTCGGCGACACCGTCGCCGTCGGGGAGGCGATCGCCAAGGTCCGGTGACGGACGGACCCGCGGTGGGACTGGGACGGTGCACCGCCTCCGCGATGGTCGTGTCCGGCCGCGTGAGGGTCGTGTCCGATGTCGCGGCTAGAGTGGAGGGGCAGCAACGATCGAATGCACCAGAGGAGATTCCATGCCACGTCTGACAGTCGGCGACACCGCCCCGGACTTCACGCTCGTCGATCAGAACGGGAAGTCGGTGAGCCTGTCCGACTTCAGGGGTCAGCGGGTCGTCGTCTACTTCTACCCCGCAGCGATGACGCCCGGCTGCACGACCGAGGCGTGTGACTTCCGGGATTCGCTCTCGGCGCTCACGTCTGCCGGTCTCGTCGTCCTCGGCGTCTCCCCCGATTCGCCGGAGAAGCTCAAGAAGTTCGAGGAGAAGGAAGGGCTCACCTATGAGCTGCTCTCCGACCCGGACAAGACGATGATGGACGAGTGGGGTGCCTTCGGCGAGAAGAAGAACTACGGCAAGGTCGTCCAGGGCGTCATCCGCTCGACCGTCATTGTCGATGCTGAAGGCAAGGTCGAACTCGCCCAGTACAACGTCAAGGCCACCGGGCACGTCGCGCGACTGCGCAAGGCGCTCGGCATCGACGCCGCCGCCTGATTCCCGTTCCGCCGCATGCCCGTGCCCTGCTAGGCTTGGTGCGGCCTGCGCGCGAGTGGCGGAATTGGCAGACGCGCTGGATTTAGGTTCCAGTGTCTTCGGACGTAGGGGTTCAAGTCCCCTCTCGCGCACATGAGATGAACGGCCCCCGACCACGGTCGGGGGCCGTTCGGCGCTTGCGGGAACGAGCCCCCTCAATCGGTCTGGTGAGGGGTTCGCCGCCTGCCTCGACGCGCCAGGCGAGTCCGGGTTTGCGCCAATTCACACCGAGATGGCCAGTTCCTGCACTGTCCGTCTAAGTCGCAACTGGCCCCAACCGGATCGTCGCGCGAGATTCCCGCGCACGACTGCTCAGTCGGCTTCTGACCCCCACTCGTGAGCCGTCACCCGCCTTTCTCCACTCACGTCTATAAGTACAAATGAATATTTGTGTTATGGTGAGGGTGCCAGCGCATCCGAGCACCGAGGACCACGATGAGCGCAGTACCCGAACCAGAGCTCGACCGGGCGCTGCGTGCGCTCGCCGACGGGAACCGCCGGGCGATCCTGCGCGCGGTCCGCTCGGCACCGAAACCAGTGGGAACGATCGCCGAGGAGGTCGGACTCTCCCAGCAGACGACGTCGCACCACCTCGGCGTACTGGCGAAGGCGGGCCTGACCACCGGCACCCGGGAGGGCACGCGCCACCTCTACGCCGTCGACACCGACGGACTGGCCGCGGTGCGGTCGTACCTCGACGATTTCTGGCCGACGAAGCTCGCCGCCCTCAAGGCCGCTGTCGAGAGTCAGGAGAGGAGCGGCAATGGCTGAGTTCACGGACTCTGTCGACATCGCCGCCGCGCCGGAGACGGTGTTCTCCTATCTGACGACGAACGAGGGCATGACGGCGTGGATGGGCGAGTTCGCCGACCTCGATCCTCGCCGAGGCGGTCGGTTCGCTGTCGACATCGCCGGCCATCCGGTCCGCGGCGAGTTCATCGACATCGACCCGCCCCACCGTGTCGTCGTCTCCTGGGGCTTCCCCGGAAGTGCGGATCTGCCGGTCGGTGCCTCGACCGTCGAGTTCCGACTCACGGCAACCGACTCGGGCACCCGCGTTGATCTCATCCATTCGGACCTGCCTGACGCCGAGGTGCCCGGCCACGCCCACGGCTGGGCGCACTTCCTGCCGCGGCTCGTCGTCGCCGGCGCCGGTGCCGTCAACGACCCCGACGATTGGCGGCCCCTGCCGGGCTGATGATCGCACGGTTCGCCGCCGCACCACTGACGCTCCACCGCACAGGATCCACCACTCAGGTTCCATCACTCGAAGAGGAGAGAACAATGGCAGAGAACACCGCAGCGGACGTCGTGCAGCGATACCACGACGCGTGGACGAACAACCGGATCGACGAGGCGATGGCCCTCGTCGCCGACGACATCGTCTGTCGGGCACCCGGCCAGGACATCACCGGCATCGAGGCCTACACCGAGTTCATCGGCGGTTTCGCTCCGATGCTCACCGGCATCGAGGAGATCGGCGAATTCTCCGACGGGGACCGCATCGTCCGTCTCTACTATCCGCAGACCGCTGAGACCGGAACGACTCCGGCGGCCGAGCTCTTCACCGTGCGCGACGGCAAGATCACGGAGACCGTGCTCATGTTCGACCGCCTCTCCTACGGCCCTCCCCCGCAGTGATGCTGTGCCGAGCATCGCTGCCGTCATCGCCGGGCGTGAGCCGATGATGACCCCGGAGCAGACGCGCCTCGTCGACCGTGTGCGCACCGCGCTCGCGGGAGAAGCCGTCGTGCGCGAGGTCTCGATGTTCGGCGGACGTTCGTTCATGGTCTACGAGAAGCTCGCCGTGTGTGCGCTGAAGACCGGTGCCCTGCTCGCCCGCGTCGATGCCGATCGGCACGCCGAGCTGCTTGACCGCCCCGGCGCCGCGCAGGCCGAGATGGGTGCCGGGCGAACGATGGGGCCGGGCTGGATCGAAGTCGCTGCAACGGCACTCGAGCGCGAGGCCGATCTCACCCGGTGGGTCGGCCTCGCGCTCGAGCACAATCGGGCGGTCAGCGGAACACGCGGCTGATCCCGGCGCGGAGCTGCGCCGACTCTTCCTCATCGGGCGAGTTCGGTCCTACAGTGGCCACATGAGTGCGAATGCAGAGGTGACCGTCCGCCCGGTCGAATCAGCCGATGAGACCCGCTGGCGCGAGCTCTTCCGCGCCTACCGCGAGTTCTACCACCTGCCCGAATCCGAGGACGTCGTCGCTCGGGTCTGGGGCTGGGTGAGCGATCCGTCCCATGAGAGCGAGAGTCTTGTCGCCGAGGCGGATGGTCAGATCGTCGCAATCGCCGACTACCGTCGCTTCGCCCGGCCGTCGACCGGCACGACCGGGATCTGGCTCGACGATCTCTTCACTGCACCCGAGGCCCGCGGCACGGGGGCCGGGCGCGCTCTCATCGCCCGGCTCCAGGACCTCGCCGCTGCCGAAGGACGGTCCGTCGTCCGCTGGATCACCGCCGATGACAACACGCAGGCCCAGGCCCTCTACGACAAGGTCGCAACGAAAACGCACTGGCTCACCTACGACGCAGCTCCGTCTCAGCGATAGACGAGCCGGAACCGTTCGCACACGACCGGCATGTCAGGCCGAAACCCGGACGGATGGACAGCGCGCCAGAACTCCTCGTGCTCGGCTCTCCAGTGGGCCAGTGATCGATCGCCCTCGCCTTCGGCCCACGCATGCTCCGCGGTCACCTCGGCGAAGGGAAGGATCTCCACCGCCGAGGTGACGATGACTGCCCGCGGTCGGTCCCGGCCGTCGAGGACGATGTTCGCATCTCCAGCTCGGGGCAGGGGATCTCCGTCGACGTCGTAGTCGTCGAGCGCCGAGGCGGTCGCCGTCTTGACGCCGGCGAGGACGAGCGCGAGGAGGTCATCGGCCTGCGCAGGAGTCGCACCGAAGGCCCACGCCGCAGGAACGGCCGGAGGCAGAGTCGGCTCGGCCGCCCGCGCCGCGGCCCAGAAATCGGCAAGCCTCGTGTCATCCATGGAGTGACCCTACCCCGGTAGTGTTGCTCCCATGCTTGAGACAGACCTCCTGCGATTCGTCGGCGCCGCCGTCAGCCTCATCGGGCTCGGCCTCGTCATGGGCATCAGTCCGACGACGATCGCCGAGTCCCTGCGCGTCCTCACCGACGTCCCGCGGGCCAAGCGTGCGATGGGCTTCATGCTCCTCGGTCTCGTCATCGGCGCCACCGTCATCCTCCTCGCCCTCCAGGTCATCGACCCGCACACGCTCGAGACCCTCGTCAGCCGCGACGTCGAGAAGGTCCTCGTGCGCCGCGGCGTCGACCTCGCCGCAGGCGTCCTCTTCCTCATCGCCGGCATCATCATGGCCCTCCAGCTGCGCCGTCCGCCGAAGCCGAAGAAGCCGCACAAGAAGCCGACCGGCAAACCGTGGGCGATGATCGTCATCGGCGTCTCGAACACCGTCATCAGCTTCAGCGACTTCGCGACGATGTACATCGTCGCCCGCATCGTCCGCGCCGTCAGCGAGGACATCGCCGTCCGCGGCGCCACCTTCACAGTCTTCATCGCCGCGATGATCGCACCGTACGTGCTCCTCACCTGGGCGTGGAACCGCTTCCCCCGGATCTCCGACCGCATCTCCGGGTTCTTCGCCCGCCTCGCCGAGGCGGACCTGCGACCGTGGGCCACCGGCTTCACGCTGCTGGCCGGCCTCGTCTTCCTCGCCATGGGCATCTGGGGCGAGCCGAAGCTCTGAGCGGCCGTCTGCGGTCACAGAACCGAGCCCACCTCACCGTTTCGGCCGGTTCGCGACCACGAACGGTTCACCCGACGGCGTCTGCTCAGGCCGCTGCCGCCAACCGCGAACGCAGCCCGTCGATGAGAGCGGCCAACCCGAGGTCGAACGAGGGCGCCGCCCCATAGGAGTCGGCATTGTGGGTGGCGAGCGCGGCGTGGACCGCCGGGAACTCCTCCCCCGCGGCACCCTGTACCAGCAGATCTCCCGGTGCGACGATGTCGAGGGCCGATCCGAGCACATGCGCCTCGACGGTGCGCACGACGGCGATGACCTCAGATTCCGGCCAGCCGCCGCGGCGCAGCCCGGCGACGACGACGTCGTACATCGCATACGTCGACCGATCCCGGATCGACGTCGTCGCCAGCAGGCGGATGAGGTTCGGGTGCGCGGCGAAGGCCCGCAGATACGAGCGCGCCCAGAGTTCGAGAGCGACGTCCCAGGTGACAACGCCGTCCGAGCTCTTCGCCGAGGCGGACGTGCCCTGACTGTCGACGGAGCGGAATGCGCTGACGTCGATGCCGGCGACGATCTGCGCCCGCATCGCCTCGATGAGGTCGTCGCGTCCGCTGATGTGGTTGTAGAGCGAGGAGACCTGCCGGTCGACGCGGTCGGCGAGCACCCGCATCGACAGCGCCTCGGCACCGTCGGAGTCGACGAGGTCGAGGGCGGCGGCGACGAGCCTGTCCCGATTGAGCCGCATGATCACATCCTGATTCGCACTTCCCTCATGTCCGTGACGAGTGTATCGTGCTGAAGGTCACAGATACGAACAGTGTTCGTATGCACGGCAGCGAAAGGATTCCCACGGTGGCGACCACGCTCTTCTCCGGCGGCACGATCTGGTGCGGGGCAGACCGCGAACCCAGCGACGCCCTCCTCGTTGAGGACGGCATCATCGCCGCCGTCGGCGCGAGCGCCTGCGCGGACGAACTCGGCCTCGGCACCGGGGCCGACCTCGCGGCACCGGAGGGTGCCCGGCACGTCGACCTCGCCGGCGGATTCCTCATGCCCGCCTTCGGCGACGGCCACGCCCACCCCCTGTTCGGCGGCCTCGAAGCCGCCGGCCCCCAGGTGAGAGGGTGTGAGAGCGTTGAGGAGATCGTCGCCGAGGTGGCCCGCTTCGCCACCGCCCACCCCGAGGCGGAATGGATCATCGGCGCATCCTATGACGGCAGCCTCGTCGAGGGCGGGCTCTTCGATGCCCGCTGGCTCGATGCCGCCGTCAGCGACCGTCCCGTCGTCCTCCGCGCCTGGGACTATCACACGGTGTGGGTGAACTCCCGTGCCCTCGAGCTCGCCGGCATCACCGCCGAGACCCCGGATCCGGTGCTCGGGGAGATCCCCCGCCGGTCCGACGGGACGCCGCTGGGCACTCTGCGCGAATGGGGTGCCGTCGACCTCATCGCCGCCGTCCAACCACCCCAGTCCGACGACGAACGCCTCCGTGCCCTCGAGCGCGCCGCCGCCTACTATCTCGAACGCGGAGTCACGTGGGTCCAGGACGCCTGGGTCGAACCCGCCGACGTCGACACCTACCTCACCGCGGCACGCCAGGACCGCCTCGGGATCCGCTTCAATCTCGCGCTCTACGCCGATCCGCGCCGTTTCAGCACCCAGCTGCCAGTGATGATCGCATCGCGGAAGCGCGTCCGGGACGCCGCCTCACCCCTGCTCACCGCCGAGACCGTGAAGTTCTTCGCCGACGGCGTCGTCGAGAACGAGACCGGAGCGCTCCTCGAACCGTACTGCTCGTCCCTGCACAACCATGGGATGCGGGTGTGGGAGGGAGACACACTGGCCGAGGCGGTCACCGCCGTCGACGCGGCCGGCTTCCAGATCCACATCCACGCGATCGGCGATGCCGCCGTCCGCCAGGCCCTCGATGCGATCGAGTCCGCGATCACCGCCAACGGTCCGCGCGACCGGCGCCCCGTCATCGCCCACGCCCAGCTCGTCGCCGCCGCCGATCTCGATCGCTTCGCCGAACTCGGGATCATCGCCACCATGCAGCCGCTCTGGGCGCAGCTCGATGCGCTCATGACCGTGCTCACGGTGCCCCGCCTCGGCGAGGAGAGGTCCGAGGAGCAGTATCGGATGCGCACGATCCTCGAGACGGGGGCGACCCTCGCCTTCGGATCCGATTGGCCGGTGTCCTCCGGTGCCCCGCTCGAAGGCCTCGCGATCGCGACGAGTCGGCAGACGAGCGAGGGCCGACCGGTGGGCGGGTGGACTCCCGATGAGATCGTCGATCCCGCCCGTGCCCTCGACGCGTACTCGGCGAGCGTGGCCCACCAGGCCTTCGCCGACGCCGCACCGGCGCCCTGGGGTGAGATCCGTCCCGGGGCGAGCGCTGACCTCGTCATTCTCGGCACCGACCCGCGCACCCTCGGCCCGGCGGAACTCGCGGCCCTGCCCGTGCGCGCCACGTACCTGCGCGGGACCCTCCTCCACTCCTCCGACGCCGACCCGGCACAGGCCCGATAAGCCCCGGCACGGGCCCGATAACACGGAATCGATCACGCAAAGGACGATGATGTCCCACCACCCAGACCCTCAGTCACAGCCGACCCCCGCACTGTCAGCGGACGCGACCTCGGCATCCACAGGTCACCTGCGTCGCGCCCTCGGCGTGCCCTCGCTCGTCTTCTTCGGCCTCGTCTACATGGTGCCGCTCACCGTGTTCACCACGTACGGCATCGTCACCGAGATCACCGGCGGCCGCGTTCCGCTCGCCTATGTCATCACGCTCGTCGCCATGGTCTTCACCGCCCGCTCGTACGCGAAGATGTCCGCAGCGCTGCCCTTCGCGGGATCGGCGTACACGTACACGCAGAAGACGTTCGGGGCCGGAGTCGGGTTCGCCGCCGGGTGGGCACTGCTGCTCGACTACCTCTTCCTCCCGATGATCAACTACCTCGTCATCGGCCTCTACCTCTCCGCCGCCCTGCCGATGATCCCGGCCTGGGTCTTCGTGCTCACCGCGATCGTCCTCGTCACCGTCCTCAACATCATCGGCATCGTGTCCGTGGCGCGGGCGAACATCGTCATCATCGCCGCGCAGGGCATCTTCATCGTCACCTTCGCGGTCCTCTCCGCTGTCACGCTCTCCGGATCCGGCACCGTCGACCTCGCCGCACCCTTCACCGGCGACGGCTCGGTCGACGGATTCGGCGCGGTGATGGCGGGGGCGGCGATCCTCTGCTTGTCGTTCCTCGGCTTCGACGCGGTCTCGACCCTGTCGGAGGAGGCGAAGGACCCGACGACCTCGGTGCCGCGCGCGATCGTCATCGCCACCGTCACCGGCGGACTCATCTACATCGTGCTCTCGCTCATCGCGCAGCTCGTCTATCCGTCGAACGCCTTCGCCGACCCCGAATCCGGGTCCCTCGACGTCATGGCCGCGGCCGGCGGTCAGTTCCTCACGATCTTCTTCACCGCCGCCTACGTCGCAGGAGCGTGCGGGTCGGCGCTGACCTCCCAGGCCTCGGTGTCGCGGATCCTCTACGCGATGGGCCGCGACGGCGTGCTGCCCCGGGGATTCTTCGGCCGTCTGTCGAAGCGCTTCCTCACCCCGGTGTGGGCGACGATCACCGTCGGGGTCGTCTCCCTCCTCGCCCTCGCCGTCGATCTCACGTTCATCTCCGAGATGGTCAGCTTCGGGGCGCTCATGGCGTTCTCCGCGGTCAACCTCGCCGTCATCAAGCACTACTTCATCGACGGCGGGCGCCGGGGCGCCCGCGCGGTCCTCAGCTTCATCGTCCTGCCCGGCATCGGCTTCGGGCTCACCGTGTGGCTGTGGACGAGCCTGTCCCCGCGCACCCTGCTCATCGGGCTCGCGTGGCTGGCGATCGGCATCGCCTACCTCGCCGTCGTCACCCGCGGGTTCCGTCGGCCCACGCCCTCACTCGATCTCAGCGAATAGGCCGGCATCGGCGCGCTGAGCCGGCATCGTCGGAGCCGCGGTCCGCGCAGCGCCGGCTGCGCCACCGCTCAGCCGAAGATGCTCAGGTCTCCGCGCCAGCGCGGGTAGTCGGCAGGCAGTCCCTCACCGGAGAACTCGATGCTCAGGGCGGTCTCGATGTCGGTCTCGCTGAGCACGTTGATCGTCGGCAGGTCGAGGAGGAAGGCGGCGTTGACAGCTTCGAGCGCGGTTGCCGCCTCGGCGGTGTCGAAGGCCGAGCGGAAGGTCTCGTCGTCGAGATCCTCCTCGATCGCACGGACGACGAGGTCGAGGTGCTCGCGGGCACCGATGAGCTTGAGCCCCTGCAGCGCGAGCTCCCTCGCCGTGCGGGGCACGCGGTCGCGGTACCAGGCCCACCCGCGCTCGGTCACCGCGGCCTGGTAGAGGTCGACGTAGCTGCTGCGGACGGAGTCGCGGGAGAGATCCTCGATCGTCGCCGCGCGGTCGAGCGAGCGGGCGACGAGTTCGCGATTGCAGTCGACGACCTCGGCCGGTGTCCCGTCGAGTGCCGCCTTCGTCAGCAGCACGGGGTGCGAGGTGTCGGTCGTGCATTGGAGGATGTCGTCGACCTCGGTGTATTCGATGCGGTCGTAGGCCACGCTGTCGTCATTCATGCCCCGACGGTAGGTCCGCCACATGAACAACAGGTGACATGGACCACAATGTCGTTCGAGAGGTCCGGTCAGCCGTCCGCCCGGCTGCTGACGACCGTGAACTTCGCGGTGCGCGCCAGCTGCTCGCTCGGACCGATGAGCGACTCGAGCCGGTCACGGTAGCGCAGATGAGAGTTGAAGACCGTGACCACCCGTCCGCCGGATCGCAGGTGCGCGGCCGCGGTGCGCATGAGCGCGCCTGCCGTGTCCGTCTCGATGGCCGTGCCGTGGTGGAACGGCGGGTTGAGGAGGATGAGGTCGAACTCCCCGGTGAGAGCATCGGCGTCGGTGGCATCGGCGAGGATCGTCGCGATGTCGAGTCCGTTGGCCGCCGCCGTCTCCTGCGCCGAGGCGACCGCCGCCCGGGAGATGTCGACGCCGACTCCCGTGCCCGCCCCCGTCACGCGCAGTGCCGCGGTGAGCAGCCACCCGTTGCCGACGCCGAGGTCGAGAACGGAGGCCGGACGGGTCAGGGCGGCCGGCGCATCCGGGGCGGCGCCCGCCTCGGCGAAGGCGGTGAGCAGAAGCGTCGACCCCTCGTCGGCTTTCGTCCCGGAGAAGCACGCCCCGTGAGCGCTGACCTCGAGGGGGCCGGTCGCGGTCGCCTCGATCGTGCCGCGGCGCGGGAAGGTCGTCAGCGACGGTGTCGACAGCGGGCGGCTGCCGATGATGAGCCGGTGCTTCCCGACGCCCGGGGAGACGTCGACCCGGCCGAACCCGCGCGCGAGCTCCTTGTTCACCGCCCGGCTCATGACGTCGCTGCGGCCGATGACGATGAGCGTCGACACGAGCGGTTGGAGCACGGCGACGACCTCGGCGAGGGCGCTCGTCGCTTTCGGCGCGTTGACGACCGCCCACACCTCAGGCTCCTCGTGGGCCTCGGACGAGTGTGCGGCTTCCACCTCGGCGAGCCGCGTGGACACGTATCGTCCCAGGTCAGCGACCACCTCGGCGCCGGGAGCCGCAGCGGTCACGGCCTCCGCTTCGTCGAGACGGTCATTGAAGGTCGCGACGGGAGCGAACTCGCTGAGCACGCGCGCCTGCAGACCGTGCGGGTCGTCGACGACGATGATCCGGGCAGGGGCATCGGCGGGTGAGGCGTGCGTGCCGTCGGTCGTCCGACCGGAGACATCGAGGACCCCGCCGCGGCGTCCGATGACGTAGTCGGCGAGCAGCCTGGCCTGCGGCAGACCCGGGGTCTGCGCGGTCAGCGGCAGACGGGCGAGGATCTCGTCGCGGGTGCGCAGAGCCTGGGAGTCGGGGGCGAGGAGGGAGCCGGGCATCCGCTCAGTCTAGTGCGGCGAGGTCATGGCCGCGCTCACGCCAGGTGAGATGTGCTACTAATTGAGGGAGCTCGAATCCCCACACGCATCCAGGAGTGAACATGACCATCCTCGTCGGCTATTCCCCCTCGCCCGAAGGCAAGGCCGCGGTCGCATTCGGCATCGAACAGGCCCGGGCGTTCGACGACACCGTCATCGTGCTCAATGCCGGCATCGGTGAGACTCCCGACGAGCGCGGCGTGGCGACGAACGCCGACATGGAAGAGCTCAAGACGACCCTGCGCGACTCGGAGGTCTCCCACGAGATCCTCCAGTTCCTCCGCGGCAACGATCCCGTCGAAGAGCTCCTGGCGCTGGCCGAGGCGACCGACGACACCCGCATGATCGTCATCGGCTCCCGCCGCCGCTCCCCCGTCGGCAAGCTCATCATGGGCTCGACGGCGCAGCGGATCATCCTCGAAGCCGAGGTGCCCGTCGTCTCCGTCAAGGCGCAGAGCACCCGGTGACGACCATGGACACGACTCCTGCAGTCGTGTATGGTCTAACTTCTGCGCCACCTCGGCGCAGTTGACACCCACTGCCCCGCCACCTCGGCGCGGCACAGATACGAAGGACGACACTGATGGCCACTCTCGCTCTGCAGCGTGAGCAGAAGGGATCGACGCACGTCGAATCCCGCCGTCAGCCGGCCCTTCGGTCGCGCGACATCTGACTCCGACGTCAGATTGCCCCGCACCGATCACCGGTCCGGGGCTTTTCTCTTCTCGCAGCTGTGTCCTCCTTGGCCTCTGCGGTGGTGATCGTCCCGGACATCACCACTGAAGAAGGCAAGGAAAGGAACAATGGAGAAACTCGACAGACGGCTCATCTCCTGGGCCTCTCTCCTCGATGAGAGGACCCGGGAGCAGGCGCACCAGACGGCGCGCATGCCGTTCATCTACCCGCACCTCGCGCTCATGCCCGATGCCCACCTGGGCAAGGGCGCGACCGTGGGGTCGGTCATCCCGACGCTCGGCGCGATCATCCCGGCCGCCGTCGGGGTCGACATCGGCTGCGGCATGATCGCGGTGCGTACCCAGTTCACCCGGTCCGAGCTCGCGGCGCGCGACCTCACAGCGCTGCGGGAGGCGATCGAGCGCGCCGTGCCGACCTCTGCCGGGGCGTACAACCGGAAGATCGTCGCCACCGCGGCCCCGCGCATCACCGAACTCGAGGAGCTCGCGGAGAAGGCAGGCTTCGACCCCGCCTCCTACGCCGGGCACTGGCGCCACCAGCTGGGATCCCTGAGGTCGGGCAATCACTTCATCGAGGTCTCCGTCGACGAGGCCGACCGGGTGTGGATGTTCCTCCACTCCGGATCCCGGGGCATCGGGAACAAGATCGCGACTTTCCACATCAAGGTCGCCGCGAGGCTCAACCGTCAGTGGTGGATCGATCTGCCCGACCCCGATCTCGCCTACCTCGTCGAGGGCACTCCTGAGTTCACCGCTTACATCAGGCAGCTGAAGTGGGCCCAGCACTTCGCGCTGCTCAATCGTGAGGAGATGATGGATCGGGTGGCCAGGCAGCTGTCCGAGACGATGGGTGAGCCCGTTGTCGAGGCGGAGCGGATCAACTGCCACCACAACTTCACGCAGTCCGAGGAGCACTTCGGCAAACGGGTGTGGGTGTCGCGGAAGGGCGCGATCGAGGCCGATGCCGGTCGGCTCGGGCTCATCCCCGGCTCCATGGGCACGGCCTCCTACGTCGTGGCCGGAAAGGGCGACCCGGTGTCGCTCAACTCCTCCCCGCACGGCGCAGGCCGGCAGTTCTCCCGGAGCGCTGCGCGGAAGACGTTCACGCAGGAGCAGCTGCGGGAGGCGATGGTCGGCATCGAGTACCGCGACACGGATGCCTTCATCGATGAGATCCCGCAGGCGTACAAGCCGATCGACCAGGTGATGGCCGATGCGGACCCGCTCGTCGAGGTTCGGCACACCCTGCGGCAGCTCGTCAACGTCAAGGGAGACTGAGAGCCCCGAGGCGGGGCCTGCGCACTGTGACATGTGCACAGGCCCCGCCTCGGCGGTTGGGGTCCGCTCGCTTCCTGGGACTCGGGTCACCCGTCGCCGTCGGCGGCACCCGTCTGCGCGAAGGACTGCCGATACTGGGATGGGCTCGTGCCCACCGCGCGTCGGAAGTGCTCGCGCAATTGGGTGGCTGAGGCATAGCCGACCTTCCGTCCGATCGCATCGACCGAGAGGTCGCTGACCTCGAGGAGCTCCTGCGCGGCCCGGATCCGCTCCTGCGTGAGCCACTGCAGCGGAGTCGACCCGATCTCCTGCTGGAAACGACGCCCCAGGTGACGCACCGACAGATTCGCGTGGCGGGCCAGAGCGGCCGCATCGATGTCCTCGCCGAGGTGGTTCGCCGCCCACTCGAGCGTGGCCGACAGTCCTGAGTCCGGAGTCGGCGGCAGCGGGCGGGCGACGAACTGGAGCTGATTGCCGTGACGGGTGGGAGCGACGACCATCCGGCGGGCGATCGCCGCCGCCGTGCCCGCCCCGAGCTCCCGCCGCACGATGTGCAGGCAGGTGTCGATCGCTGCGGCGGTTCCGGCCGCGGTGATGATCTGACCGACGTCGGTGAAGAGATTCGCCTCGACGACGTCGACCCGCGGGAAGTCCCTGGCCAGCTGCTCCGTGAACAGCCAGTGCGTGCTCGCACGGTGCCCGTCGAGGAGTCCCGCACCGGCCAGCAGGAACGCCCCGCTGCAGAGAGAGACGATGACGGATCCGGCGGCGTGTGCTCGGCGCAGCGCTCGACGTTCCGCCTCGGTGCCGGTGTGGGGCAGAGTCGCACTGACGATGACAACATCCGCCCCGATGAGACCGTCGAGGCCATGAGTGGATTCGACTCGGACTGCCGACACATGCTTCGTCCGCAGCCACCCCGGCCCGCCCTCTGAGCAGACCCGATAGTCGATCGGCGGCACCCCCGCAGCGGTCCGGTCGATCCCGAAGACCTCGGCCGTGACGCCGAATTCGAAGAGGGAGAGTCCGTCTCTGACGAGCACCGCTGCAGTCCACATCGTTCCAGTATGACCGAAATCCGGTGATCCATGTCGTTTCGGCCACTCGTCGGCACAGGGCCTCAGCGGTTGAGTGGAGCCATGACATCTCACCAGCAGCCAGCGGCCGCTCATCAGTCGTCGACACCATCGTCACGCAGACACACTTCCGGGTGGGTGCGGATCGCGGCACTGAGTTCAGGCGTGGCCGCAGGACTCGCCTCCGTCGTCGGGGCCGGGCTCATCGCGGTGCCCGCCGCGGTGCTCCACGAGACGGGCAGTGGCGCCGTCCTCACCTGGCTGGTCGCAGCATTGGCGTGCCTGCCCATGATCATGCTCTTCCGCGACACCGTTGTCGGGTCCGCCCGCAGCGCGGATCCGCTGCGCGCGACGATCCGCGCCGGACTCGGACATCGCGCCGCGGCCATGGTGCCGCTGATGTTCACGATGGTCGTAGTCGTCGGACTGCCCTCGGGCGCGGTCATGGCCGCGCGCAACCTCACGGCGATCGTGCGGGCGCCCGTGCCTGAGATCGCACTCGCCGCTCTCCTCCTCGGCGTTGCCGTCGCGATCAATCTGCGCGGTCGGACGCTCGGCAGCGCAGTCGAGCGCAGCGGCGCAGTAGTGCTCGTCGCGGCCCTCATCGGCGTCGTCACGTGGTCGCTGCTCCACCCGACGCGCTCACCCGACGTCCTCCCCGACGGCCCGGCGCTCGCGCTCGTGCCTGCAGGGGCGCTCATCGCCTTCTGGGCGTTCATCGGGTTCGAGAACCTCACCTTCCTCGCTCGCGAACTGCCCGATCCTCGTCGCGACTTCGCTCCGGTGGCGATGACGACCCTGGCACTCCTGCTCGTGCTTGTCCTCGCCCTCACACTGGCCGTCGTCGTCCAGACCGCTCAAGCGGATCCGGTCACCGGAGTCGTCGATGCCGTGCGGTCCACGCCGTGGGGCGGGACGGTCGCCGGAGTGCTCGCCGCCTCGGGACTGCTGGGCATGGCGCTCAACGCCGTGGCCTGGACGCGGGGTGTGGGCTCGGTCATCTCCGCGGCGGCCGCCGACGGGATCCTGCCTCGGGCATTCGCCGCTGCCCCCGATGCGGCTCCGCGTCGCGCCGTTCTGCTGCTGAGCACCGGCTTCACGGTGTCGCTGACGATTCTCCTCGTGCGACCCGACCTCGTCGTCGACATGCTCGGCGCGGCCAGCGGCGTCTTCGTGCTCATCTACATCATGTGCATCGTCGCCTACGTCCGCACAGTCGGCCTGCGGGTATGGAGCGTGGCGAATCTTCTGCTCGTGCCCCTCATGGCCTGGACGCTCATCTCCTCGGGGAGCCGGGCGATCTTCCCCGTCGCCGTTCTCCTCGTCGCCGCGGTCGTCGCCGTCGTCCGGACGAGGACCGGCTCACTCGCCGACGATCGCTGAGACGAGGGCGTCGACGTCCTCCGGCGTCGTGTCGAAGGCGCACATGAGGCGGACGACGTTCGGCTGCAGCGGCCAGTCGGCGAAGGCGAAGCGCTGTCGGGTGCGGGCGGCCACCTCGGCGGGCATGCGAACGAACACGACGTTCGCCTCCACCGCCTGGACCACGGAGAGCCCGGGCACACGGTTGTCAGCGGCCACCTCGGCGAGTCGATCGGCAAGGTGCACGGCCATGTCGTTGGCGTGATTCGCCGAGGTGCGCCACAGCTCACCGTCATAGAGAGCGCCCAGCTGGGCGGAGAGGAAGCGCATCTTCGACGACAGCTGCAGGTTCATCTTCCGCAGGAACCGCATCCCCTGCCCGATCTCGGGGTTGAGGACGACGACCGCCTCGGCGCCGAGGAGGCCGTTCTTCGTCCCGCCCAGGCTGAGGATGTCGACGCCGACGTCGGTGGTGAGCTCGCCGAGGCCGGTGCCGAGGAACGCTGCCGCATTGCCGAGGCGGGAGCCGTCGATGTGGAGGATCATGCCCTGGTCGTGGGCCGCCTCGGCGATCGCGCGGATCTCCTCGGGCGTGTACGTCGTGCCCCATTCCGTCGACTGCGCGATGCTCACGGCCAAGGGCTGGGCATTGTGCTCGCTGCCGCGGCCGATCACGGCGGCGGCGATAATGTCCGGGGTGAGCTTGCCGTCGACGGTCGGGGCGCCGATGATCTTCAGTCCGCCGACCTTCTCGGGGGCGCCCGTCTCGTCGTAGTTGATGTGGGCGCTGACGGCGGTGATGACGGCCGCCCACCGCGGCAGCGCGGACTGCAGGGCGAGCACGTTGGCGCCGGTGCCGTTGAAGACGGGGAACGATTGCGCATCGGGACCGAAGTGCCCGCGCATGACCTCGTGGAAGTGCGCCGTCCACGGATCACCGCCGTAGGCCGGAGTGTGGCCGACGTTGGCCTCGGTCAGCGCCGCCATCACTTCGGGATGGGCGCCGGCCCAGTTGTCGGACCCGAAGTTGCGCGGGTGATCGGCGGGATCGGAGCTGACGACGGGCGCGGTGACGGTGGTGGCGTTCTTCTGTGCTTCAGCGGTCGCGGATGAGGGCGTGGCGTCATTGTTCACCCGCTCAGCGTATCGCTGTCAGTGAGCAGACAGCGAAGAGGGAGCGACCGCGGTCGCTCCCTCTTCATTCCCCCTCAGGTGGTGCTCGGTCGGATCAGCTGTCTGCGCTGATCTTCCGACGCCGGACGAGTGCCATCGTCACGAGACCGGCCACGAGCAGTGCTGCGCCTGCGGCGAGCGTGCCGAAGCTGTCGACACCGGTCCGGGGCAGGTCGCCGCCAGGGCCGGGAGCCGTCGGCTTGTCGGTCGGAGTGTCGCCCGGTCCGGGAGCCGTCGGGGTCTCAGTCGGGGTGCCCGTCGGAGTCTCGGTCGGGGTCTCGGTGGGAGTTTCCGTCGGAGTCTCAGTCGGGGTCTCAGTCGGAGTCTCCGTCGGAGTCTCGGTCGGGGTCTCAGTCGGGGTCTCGGTCGGAGTTTCTGTCGGGGTCTCCGTCGGAGTCTCCGTGGGAGTTTCCGTCGGAGTCTCGGTCGGGGTGGGCTCTTCGTCACCGTCGCCGGTGCCGCCGCCGCCCTGGCGCACGACCTTGCCCTTCTTGATCACGGTCTCTTCGCCCTCGATCTCGAACTTCGCCGAGTTCGTGTACGAGTCAGACTTGCCGCCGTCGGTGACGGTCGTGCGGTAGATGACGGCGTAGACCCAGCCCTCTTCCGAGGTGAAGTTCACGGTCGCGCCATCGTCAGAGACGGTGTAGAAGTCCTGGGGCTTCGGTCCCCAGCCCACGGGCTGACCGTTCTCGTTGAACGTGTTCGTCCCCGACAGACGGGTCTCGCCCGGGATCAGCTCGATGTTCTCGCCGCCGAGGTCGGTGACGGTGACCTTCTGGCCGCCCTTCATGCCGCCGGCGGGCGACTTGATGTTGACGTGCCACTGGATGTAGTTCTCGTCGTAGTTGTAGTTGCCCCACTTGTACGAGTCCTGACCCTTCCACTCGCAGTCGCCGACGCACGGGCCATCGGGCGGAGTGACGGTCACGGTGTCCGAGACGTCGCCGAAGTCGTAGGTGACTTCCTTGGTCTCGGTGGTCTCGGTCTGCACCGACACCCAGAAGTAGAACGTGCCCTGGATGTTGAGCGGGTTCGCGTTGAGGTAGTCCGAATCGAGATCGCAGTAGAGCTGCGTCTCGGTCACGGTGCACTGTCCCATGGTCACGCCATCGGGATCCTTGAGTTCGAAGGAATCAGTGCGTCCCTGGAGCTCGTCGGGAAGATCGACGACGAAGCCGGCGGGCGTCTGAGGATTGTCGGGAAGGCTCCACGTGCCGTCGATGCGAGCAGTCGAGCCGCTCTTGATCGATTCCTCGTGGAACTTCAGCGAATCGATGTTCGCGTTCGTCTGGTATGGCGGTGCTGCCACAGCGGGGATCGCAATCAGCGCGGTTGCCACGAGGGCAAGCATCGCAAGGATTGCGGCAGCTGCGCGAGATGTCGCAGTTGTCATGTGATTCCTTTGTGTTGGTCGACGCAGACCGGCACCAAGGGTGCAATCCGGGAGGGGGACCGGGGCCAGCATCGAACGGGGACTGAGCTTCCAAGGTAACAACTTGGATACGATCTCCACAAATCATGCAAGTTTCCCGGGTGTGGCGGATCGCGATGGTTGCGCCCGAGACCGGGCGACCGCCCCGGCGCGAGGCGCGCACAGGACCGGGCGACCGCCTCGGCGCGAGGCGCGCACAAGACCGGGCGACCGCCTCGGCGAGGAGAGGCCCGGACAGCACGAAGCCCGCCTCCGGGTCAGCGGAGGCGGGCTTCGGACGGATCGCCGCGGAGCGCACTCAGCGCACCGCGGCAGCGCCTGATGTCGCAGACCGACGGTCAGCGCATCAGGCGCGCAGGCTCACTTGGCGTTGAGGAGTTCGCGCATGAGCTCAGCGGTCTCGGTCGGGGTCTTGCCGACCTTGACGCCTGCGGCTTCGAGCGCTTCCTTCTTCGCCTGGGCGGTGCCCGAGGAACCGGAGACGATGGCGCCGGCGTGGCCCATGGTCTTGCCCTCGGGGGCGGTGAAGCCGGCGACGTAGCCGACGACCGGCTTCGTCACGTTCTCCTTGATGTAGGCCGCGGCGCGCTCCTCGGCGTCGCCGCCGATCTCGCCGATCATGACGATCGCCTCGGTCTCCGGGTCGGCCTCGAACGCCTCGAGGGCGTCGATGTGCGTCGTGCCGATGACGGGGTCACCGCCGATGCCGATCGCGGTCGAGAA
>NZ_SCMW01000045.1:0-32206 GCF_005502845.1 Brevibacterium sp. 2SA
GGGTTCGGATGTGGTGGCCTGGTGGGTGCAACCGCGAGTCGGTGGTGACGGGGTGGGTGCGAACGCGAGTCGGTGGTGACGGGGCGTCTGGGATGGATGTGGCGTCCGGAGATGGACGAGGCCGGGACCGGATAGCTCGGAGTTCAGGGGCGGGGCGGTCGGTGCAGCGAACCAGGGATGGTCGCGGTGGCCTGAGGGTGGGCGTGATCACGGACGGAGTGGGGCGGTTGCGTCGGGTGAGGTTGCTGCGAGTTCGATGATTTCTCGACCGTGCACGTCCGTGACCAGCGACTTCTGCTGTCAGGCGAAAATCGATGAGTGAATGAATTCATTGCGAGAAAAAGATCGAATAAATTAGGAACAGACTATTGTGAATATCACACTCGCGGAGTAGAATCAGAGCAACAACGATGAGCGTTGGCGAACGGATCAGGAGTCATGACACTCACCCCGGACAGGCAGAACCACGGGAACGGCGACCGTCCCCGCACGTCGCCTGCGGGGAAGCGGGGCTCCACGTCGAAGCGACCGGGTTCATCCGGACCAGGTTCATCGGGACCGGGTTCATCGGGACCGGGTTCATCTGGACCAGGGCCATCCGCAGGCGGTTCGAGCCGACCGGCCGGAACTCCGGAATCGCTGTTCGACCAGCTCAGGGATGCCGGACTCGACCTCAGCGGCAGCGTCCACGCCGAACTCTTCGAGGAGATCCCGGCAGTACCGGAGGCTGAGAGTCCGGTACTGCCTGGAACTTCGACCGCTGAGACTTCGACCGAGGAGACTCAGGCCGAGGAAGCCCCTGGCGACGAGGAGACTCAGGGTGCGGAGGTGCCATTCGAGGGGAATCCGGTCGGCGAGGTTCCCGTCATTGACGCTCGCATCGACGCGGCCCAGATCGACAGGGCTCAAAGTGGCGCAACTCCGGACGAGGAGGCCTCCGGCGTTGACGAGTCCGATGACTCTCGCGGCGACGAAGAGCCCGATGACTCTCCCTGTGCCCACGATCCCGACGACTACGGTCGTCGCCGGAGCGAAGCGCTGGCGGCCGACGTCTCGGCACTGTCGGTCGACGACGACGCGTTCGACCCCGGGCCGGCCGATGATGACCCGGCTGCGGCGGTCGCCGCCATGCCGGACACGAGGAAGCTGAGCCGGCATCCGCTGCTCACCGATGCGGCCTGGTCCCGCCTGTCCGAGTTCGCGCCCGAAGTCCTCGACAGCATCACGAACCTGACCAGGCTCGAAAGCGAAGTCCGCACCTTCGAACGGCCGGTCGGCCCCGACGACGCAGTGATCCTCGCCGATGCCCTCGAAGCGATCAACCGCGTCAACGCCTCGCTCAACGCCGTCACCCTCGCCATCTTCCAGCGAGTCGGAGTGCCCACGGACTTCGGAGCGAAGACGACGAAAGCACTCGTCAAGGATCGTTTGGGGCTGTCGGATCAGGAGGCCTATCGACGCACCGAGGCGGCGAACAACCTCGGCGGACGCGTCGACCTCTCCGGTCAGCCGATGCCGCCGCTGGCACCCAAGGCCGCAGACGGCCTCCACGAGGGAGTCCTGTCGGCGAACCAGGCCGCGGTCATCGCCGAATGCATGAAACGACTGCCCGCGTGGGTGAGCGCCGAACTGCGGGCCGAGACCGAAGAGCGACTGGTCAAGGAAGCGCCCAACGTCCGCGTCTCCGACCTGCGCGAGATCTTCCAGCGCATGCTCGACATCATCGACCCCGACGGCAAAGAGCCGTCCGAGGGGCGCGACCGGTCGGACTACTCGGTTCATCTCCGCGCCCGCCGCAACGGTGACTGGGAGCTGTCAGGTCGGCTCGACCCGATCACCGGCGGCCTGCTCAACGGCCTGCTGACGTCGAGGATCGAGTCATGCCGGACAGCCGGCGAGCAGGGCGGCGCGGAAGCGGCAGGCGGCCAAGGCGATGCCGGCAACGGGTTCGCCGGCACCGAGGCGGTCGCTGAAGAATCACCCAGCCCCTTCGATGTCCTCGACGCGGTGCTCTCGGGCGACCGGCACGATGCGCCGCTCTTCGCTCAGGATGGCACCGGCCAGCGACTTCCGGGCACGGGCACCAGTGCCGACGCTTCAGGCGGAACAGCGGCGATGGCAGGTCACGACGGTGCGGACGGCAGCGCCTATGGAATGCGCCGCGACGGCACGACGGTGAGCACGGTCGACGCCCAGCCCTCCGCTCGCCGGTGGATCTACGAACGATTCGCCTCCCTGATCGGAAAGATCGAGATGAATCGCCCGAATTCGGGAGCGAGGTACTCACTCGTCGTCACGGCGAAGGCCGAAGACCTCGCCTCGAGAACCGGTCAGGGCAAGACCGGCACCGAGAATCCGGTGCCGATGTCCGAACTCACCTCCTCCGGACTCAACGGCAGAGTGTTCTTCCACCTCATGAGCGACTCGGCCAAGACGGTGCAGGTCGCCACCGAGAAGCGCTTCGCCGACGAGAAGCAGACGGCGATCATCACGGCGAGAGACATGGGGTGCACCTTCCCCGGCTGCGATGCACCGCCGGGGTGGTGCGAAGTCCACCACATCGTGCCGTGGATCGACAAAGGCATCACCGACATCAACAACCTCACACTGGCCTGCGGAGCACACCACCATCTCATCGACAGATCGGATTGGCATGCGGTGATGCTCACCAGCGGCCAACCGGCGTGGGTGCCTCCTGCCTCGATCGACCCGGAGCGACGACCCATCCTCCATGCGAAGTTCGTCGCCCAGGGGATCATCGACACGCTCTTCGACGGCTGAGCGGTCACGGGTTCGCTCTGCGGAACGGTTTGAGCCATCCCGTCGTGCAGGCATACCGTGAGGACCATGAGCACCGGTGAGCCGAACGCGACGAGCAACCGGCGCACCATCGTCGCAGTGTTCCTTGCCGGCATCTCGGTCTTCCTCGTCCTCTACGAAACCCAGGGCCTCATCCCCGCCATCCGCGAGGCGTACTCGATCGACACCCCGACCGCGAGCCTCACGGTCTCGGCGACGAACGTCGCCATGGCGTGCTTCCTCATCCCGTTCTCACTGCTCGCCTCCCGGATCGGCCACGCCCGGCAGATCGTCGGCGGCGTCATCCTCGCCGCGGTCCTCGCCCTCATCCTGCCGTTCACCCCCAACCCCGAACTGCTCATCACCGTCCGCTTCCTCCAAGGCGTGGCGATCGCCTCGGTGCCGGCCACCGCGATGGCCTACCTGTCCCTGCGGCTTCCGCCCTCGGCCCTGCCCGGCGCGATCGGCGTCTACATCGCCGGGAACACGATCGGCGGCCTGTGCTCCCGTCTGCTCACCGGACTCGCCGCCGAGGTCCTCGGCTGGCACGGCGGCCTCGCCTTCACCGCAGCGGTCGCCCTCGCCATCGGACTCATCGTCGTCTGGCTCCTCCGCCGCGACATGGCCCGGAGCGACACGACCCCGAGCGCCACTGCACAGAGCGACACGACCCCGAGCGACACTGCACAGAGCGATACCGCTTCACCGCCTCGGCGAATCCCAAGCGGACTGTGGGGCATCTACCTCACCGGGTTCCTCTGCATGATCGTCTTCGGCGGCTCCTTCACGATGCTCGGCTCCCGACTCCAACAGGACCCGTGGAACCTCAGCGAGGGCACCGTCGCGCTCTTCTTCCTCATCTACCTCGTCGGCACCGTCGTGACGACGTACTACGGTCGCCTCGCCCTGACCTTCACGCGCCGTCGCCTCACGCTCATCGGCATGGTCACCGCGATTATCGGCGCCTGCCTCACCCTCGTCGACTCGCTCCCGCTCATCATCATCGGCATGTCGCTGCTCACCGGCGGCTTCTTCCTCGGTCACACCGGCGCCTCGGCGGCCGCGAGCACCGCCCGACCCGGCGTCGACACCACGCGGTCCTCCGCCATCTACCTCACCGTCTACTATCTCGGCACGAGCCTCGGCGCCTGGCTCTCCGCCGTGCTCTTCACCGATTTCGCGTGGCCGGGCGTCGTCGGGATGTGCCTGACGTCCCTGGTCGCCGTGATCGTGCTCACCCTTGTAGGGTTCAGACAACGCCAGTGAAAGGATCCTCGATGCCCCAGATCGTCCACTCCATCGCCGACGGCGTCGCCCACGTCGAGATCGACCGCGCCGATAAACTCAACTCCCTGACCAGGGGCGTCTTCGAGGAGCTCGTCGAGGTCGGTCTCCACCTCGCCACGCTCCCCGAGGTCCGTGCGATCGTCCTCTCCGGCCGCGGGCGCGCCTTCAGCGCAGGTCTCGACCTCGCAGAGATGGCGCGGATCGCCGAGGAGGGGCCCAGTGGCATCGGCGCCGACGGTGACCTCCTCGGTTCCGCCCGCGCCCTGGCTCAGAAGGCCGTGCACGTGTGGTCCCTCGTCGAGGTGCCCGTCATCGCCGCGGTCGCCGGGCCCGCCCTCGGCGGGGGCATGCAGATCGCCCTCGGCGCCGACATCCGCGTCGCGAGCCCCGACTCGCAGTTCTCGCTCATGGAGATCAAGTGGGGGATCATCCCCGACATGTGCGGCACCCAGCTGCTGCCCCGCCTCGTCGGCCCCGGCATGGCGAAGAAGCTCATCGTCACCGGTGAGGCGATCGGCGGCGTCGAAGCGCAGCGGATCGGACTCGTCGAGGAGCTCGCCGAGGACCCGATCGCCAGAGCCCTCGAGCTCGCCGCCGACATCGCCTCGAAGTCCCGTCAGGCGCTCGTGTGGTCGAAGCGCCTCGTCGACCTCTCCTACTCAGTCCCCTTCGCCGAGGGACTCGCCGCCGAACAGCAGGCGCTCTCCGAACTCCTCGGCTCGGACGAACAGCGCCGAGTCGTCGAAGAGCGACTCACGAGCATGCGGGCCTCCCGCCGCTGAACCGCACCGTGGCTCAGGGCGCCTCATCCGGGCGCACGACGTCGATGACGCGAGGGCCGGTCGTGACCGCTGAGGCCGAGGCGAAGGTCGCCAGCTCGCTGAGCAGGACGAACGTGGGACGCATGAGCTTGAGTTCGCCGACCGACTCAGCGGTGAGGAGCGCGGCGACCGGCAGCCACTCGCTCGTGTGCGCCTCGGTCGTGACATGCTGCGGAGCCAGCGCCTCGTCGGCGGCCACAACGTAGAAGTACGTGTCGAAGCGCTTCGGCTGTCCGGGCGGGGTCACCCAGTTCGCCCACGGTGTGAGCGCATTCGGGTCGATGACGGCGCCCGTCTCCTCGGCGACCTCACGGACTGCGGTCGCGATGAGGACCCGCCAATCGTCGATCGTCGAATCCTGCCACGCCGCCCGGTGGAGTTCTGGGTCGGAGACGACGACCGCCTCGGCGCCGGCGACATCGACGGGATCGACACGGCCGCCGGGGAAGACGACGACCCCGGCGGCGAAATCCATCGTCGAGACCCGGTGCTGGACGAAGACCTCGAGTCCGGACTCGCCGTCCCTGACCATGATCACGCTCACGGCTGGACGGATGGGGACGGCGGTGGGATCGACGGTCATAGCAGTGGACACCTTCGGTCGGGGCTGGTCATCTCATTATCGCGCGTTCGCACCGCGGATCGGCAGGGTGACCTTGCGCGATACGATGAGGAAGTCAGAGCGGCCCCGGCGGCCGGAGTGCCAGGCGGAGGAGGTGATCGACGTGGAGGTCTACCCCCTCTTCACCGTCGACAGCGCCTGGCCGAACTGGCTGCTCTTCCTCCTCTTCGCCGTCGACCTCCTCATCCGGATCATCGCGCTCGGGTGGATCCCGCACAATCGCCGCCCGTCGGTGGCGCTCGGCTGGCTGCTCGCGATCTTCCTCATCCCCTATGTCGGGCTGCTCGCGTTCCTCCTGCTCGGCTCCTCGAAGCTGCCCAAGCATCGGCGGAAGAAGCAGACCGTCATCAACGACATCATCCGCGAGGAGTCGAACGAGCAGGCGATCGTCGGCGAGCACAGCCACCTGCCCGAACCCCTGGCGACGGCGGCCCAGCTCAACTTCGACCTCGGGGCCCTGCCGATGACCCACGGCAATGCGTTCATCCTCCACACGGACAACCACGAGTGCATGGAGGCGATGGCCGACGCCATCGATGCCGCCCACGACTACGTCCACTTCGAGTTCTACATCGTCGCCATCGACGCGACGACGAAACGGCTCATCGACTCCCTCTTCAACGCCCACGCGCGGGGCGTGCGGGTGCGGATCCTCATCGACCACCTCGGGTCGATCGGGTACCCGGGCTATTCGGAGCTCGTCAAACGGCTCGACTCATCGGGCATACCGTGGCGCCGAGCCCTGCCGATCCGCCCCTGGAGAGGCGAGTATCAGCGTCCTGACCTGCGCAACCACCGCAAGATCCTCGTCGTCGACGGGGTCAGGGCGTTCACCGGTTCGCAGAACATCATCGACCGCTCGTACAACAAGGCCCGCAACCGGCGGAAGGGCTTCCAGTGGATGGATCTCTCCCTCGAATGCGAGGGGCCGGTCGTCGACGAACTCGATGCGGTCTTCACCACGGACTGGTATTCGGAGACCGACGAGCTCTTCGACGAGTCCGCGCAGCTCGAACTCAACGCCCCCATCAGCGGTGGCGCCCTCGCTCAGGTCGTCCCGTCCGGTCCCGGGTTCGAGGACGAGAACAACCTGCGCCTGTTCAATCACCTCATCTACAACGCGAACCGCACTGTCGTCGTGTGCTCCCCGTACTTCGTCCCCGACGAATCGCTGCTCCACGCTCTGACGACGGAGGCGCGCTCGGGTGTCGACGTCCGCCTCTACGTCGGTGAGACGAGCGACCACTGGCTCACCCACCGCGCCCAGCAGTCGTACTACGACGAGCTCGTCCGCGCCGGGGTCCGCATCTTCATGTACCACGCGCCCACCGTCCTCCACTCGAAGTTCCTCCTCATCGACGACGATGTGTCGATCATCGGGTCCTCGAACATGGACGAGCGCTCGTTCGCGATGAACCTCGAGGTGACGATGTTCATCGTCGACAAGGAGTTCACGGCGCGGATGTACGCGCTCGAAGCCGAAGAGTACGCGCCGAACTCCGTCGAACTCGATGCCGAGGAGTGGCGGAACCGGCCGCTGCACAAGAAGTACATCGAGAACGTCGCCCGGCTGACGAGCTCGCTGCTGTAGAAGCAGGCTGGCGCTCGGTGCTGTAGACGCTGACAGCACGAAGCGGCGGCTGCCTCGGTAAGGCAGCCGCCGCTTCGTGAAGTGAGCTCCGTCAGCTGCGGGACGGTCCTTCGTCCTCGAGCGAGCGCTCGGGATCGGAGATGACGTCGTTCACTCGCTTCGGCGTCGGAGTCGTGCCCCCGGCGGGCTTTGCCGCAGCACCCGTCGACCCAGCACCTGAGGTGGCGCCCGGAGTCGGCTTGGCGCCGAGCTTCGGCGAGGGCGTCGCGCCGCCTGCCGAGCCGCCGGTCGGCTTCGGCGTCGTGCCGGCAGCGCCTGAAGCGGACGATCCCGTCGCTCCGGAGGTCGTCGAGGCGGGCGTCACCGGCTTCGAGACCGAACCTGGGCCTGACGAACCAGCCGAGGTCGAACTCGCCCCGGCCGAACCCGCCGAGGTCGAACCCTTCGAACCTGTCGTGCCGCTCGACGATGGTCCGTCGTGCGCATCCTCATCACCGTCGAGCTCCTGCGCTGCGGCATTGACCTTGTCGGTCGCCGTCTGGACGGCGTCGGCCACTGCCGGAGCCTTCTCGCGGATCGACTGGTTGGCCTTCTCGACCGTCTCCTGCACCTTCGGGTCGGTCCACAGCTCCTGCAGCTGCGCCTTGAGCTTCTCGTAGCTCTGGCGGCCGGTCCGAGATCCGAGGACGTACCCGATTCCCAGTCCGGCCAGGAGAATCAATCGCTTCTTCATGGTTGTGCTCTCCTTCGCTGCGTCGCAAATGTGTTCTGAGCCACCAGCCTATACCGACACACCGGGTCAGTGGTGAGGCGATTTCGCGCTGCAGGGTCGATCGCCCCACCGCCGGCCGGGCCTGCCGCGCGCTGCCGCGCACGCCGCCCATTGCGTAAAGCGACATTGCCGGAAAACTCCCAGCGTCAGCGGACCGTGTCCTCAGCGCAGCGACACTGTCACAGACTCGGCTGCTGCTGTGTGATGCAGTGGATGCCGCCGCCGCGGGCGTAGAGCTCGCGGGCGTCGACCCCGACCACGGTGCGACCCGGGTACACCCGCTCGAGGATCGCCTGCGCCTCGGCGTCCATCGGATCATCGAACGTGCACGCGATGACTCCGCCGTTCGTCACGAGATGGTTGACGTAGGAGTAGTCGACCCAGCCCTCGTCGTCCTTGAGGATCTCCGGCGCCGGAATCGGCACGACCTCGAAGGGCTGACCGTCGGCGGTCGTCTCGTTCGCGAAGAACTCCTTGAGCTGCTCACTGAACTCATGGTCCGGATGCTCGGGATTGCGCTGATCGTGGACGAGGACGACACCCGGGCTCGGCATCGTCGCCACGATGTCGACGTGCCCGCGCGTGCCGAAGGTCTGATTGTCCCGATGCAGCCCGTGATCGAGCCAGATGACCTTCTTCGCTCCGATCGTGCGGGCGAACTCGGCCTCGACATCGGCCTCGGTGAGCCCGGGATTGCGTCCCGGATCGAGCTGCACACTGCGCGTGGCGAGCACCGTTCCCCGACCATCGACGTGGATGCCGCCGCCTTCGTTGCGCAGCTGCGAGGAGACCACCGGAACGTCCGCGGCCTCGGCAACGAAGCGCCCGATGTGCTCATCGTTGTCCCACGTCGCCCACTCCTGCGCACCCCAGCCGTTGAACACCCAGTCGACGGCCGCGAGCTTCCCCTCGTCGTCGATGACGAAGGTCGGGCCGATGTCGCGCATCCACGCATCGTCGAGTTCCGCAGTGACGATCTCGATGCCCTCGCCGAGGTGGCGCCTGGCATGGTCGACCTGCGCGGGGGAGACGACGACGGTGACCGGGGTGAACTCACTGGCCGCGTTGGCCACGGCCGCCCACGTCGTGCGCGCCGCCTCGGCGTCCTCCTCCGAGGCACCCAGCGCATAGCCCGAGGACGGGAACGCCATCCAGATGCGGTCGTGGGCGGCGGTCTCTGCCGGCATGCGGTACGTCATCGTCTACCTCTTCTGTGGTGCTCTCATCCGGAACTCTGGTGGTGCGACTGCGGACGCAGTGTGACTCCGAGTCTAGCGAGCCTGCGCGCGGCAGGGCCTGCGGATTCCGCACCTGCCGACCCCGTATAGTCGGGCGAGGAGATCAGTCCGGCAAGGGAGACCGACTGGCAGCGCCGAAGGGAGTCGCACGTGAAGACCGAGGACATCGACGAGCTCTTCGCCAGGAAGGGGACCGGTCCGCTGGCCGGGATCCTCGTCGCGGACTTCTCCCGGGTCCTCGCCGGCCCCTACGCGACGATGATGCTCGCCGACCTCGGCGCCACGGTCATCAAGGTCGAGGGCCGCACCGGTGACGACACCCGGTACTGGGCGCCGCCTCGGCGCGGGGACGATGCGACGTACTTCCTCACGGCCAACCGGAACAAGCACTCCGTCGTCCTCGACTTCACCGACCCCGACGATCGCACCCTCGCCCAGGAGCTCGCCCGCCGGGCCGACGTCCTCGTCGAGAACTTCAAGGCCGGGGGGCTGGCCAAGTACGGCCTCGACTACGACTCGGTGCGGGCGGACAACCCGGGCATCGTCTACGCCTCGGTGACCGGATTCGGGCGGGACAATCCGCAGCCGGGATACGACCTCCTCATCCAGGGGCTGTCGGGGTTCATGAGCGTCACCGGCACCGAGGAGTCCGGCCCGGTCAAGGCCGGTGTCGCGATCGTCGACGTGTTCACCGGCCTCCACACGACCGTCGGCATCCTCGCCGCGCTCGTCCACCGTCAGGAGACCGGCGTCGGGCAGCTCGTCGAGACGAACCTGCTCTCCTCGGCGCTCTCGGGACTGGCGAACCAGACCTCGGCCTACATCGCCGGCGGTGTCGTGCCGCGCGCGATGGGCAACGCCCACCCGAGCCTCTACCCGTACCAGCCGATGCCCACCGCTGACGGCCAGATCATCATCGCCATCGGCAACGACGCTCAGTTCGGCAAGCTCGCCGAGGTGCTCGGCCACCCCGAATGGGCAGCTGACGACCGTTTCGCCCAGGCGGCGAACCGGAATGAGAACCGCGCCGAGCTCGAGCCCTACCTCGTCGCCGCCCTCGCCGGGAAGACGAACCAGGAGTGGTACGAGATCCTCTCGGCGGCCGGGCTGCCGAGCGCGCCGATCAACACGATCGCTGAGGGCGTCGAGCTCGCCGCCCGGCTCGGCCTCGACCCCATCGCCGAGGCGGGCACCGGTGACCGCGTCATCCCCACCGTGGCCAACCCGATCCGCCTGTCCGCGACGCCGCCGAGCTACGATCTCGCGCCGCCGACGCTCGGGCAGAGCACCGAGGCGGTCAAGGAGTGGCTGCGACAGCCGGCAGGGGAGTGAGTCCGGCGGGGCGCGTCGACAGGGATCATTGCCGACGGGGACTGTGCGATGGCGAAAAGTCGACGGGAGCGCTCGGGACTCGGTTAGCCTAGAGTCTGAACGAACCCTGAATCGCCAGGTGATCGGTGCCCGCGGCCGCGGGTCCCGCGGCGGTGTGGCCGACGACGAATCCGGAACTGAGATGGACGACACGAAGAGCACTGCTTCGCCGCGAACAGCGAAGTCGAAGACGAATCCCGTGGTCAAACGCACGATCATGGTCATCGCCATGGCGCTGACCGGCTTCCACCTGTTCGCCTCGTTCCTCTGGATCGCGCCGTCGTCGACGCTGCGGGAGATCATCCCCGGCAACCTGCTCTCGCAGTACATGATCCCGATGTGGGGTCAGTCGTGGAGCGTGTTCGCCCCCGAACCGATCAACGGTGACTACTACTTCGACGTCCGCGCCGTCGTCTCCACCCCGGACGGCGGAGAGGAGACGACGGACTGGGTGCGGGCGACCGACGTCGAACTCGACCACTCGACGTACAGGCTCTTCCCGCCGCGGTCGGCCGGCCTCGGCATCAGTGTGGCCTCGGACCTCAAGGGATCGTGGGACGACCTCAGCGACGACCACAAGTCGATCGTCGCACTCGACTACTTCCGGGGAGAGGACTCGGTCGAGCGACTGACGACCAAGCTCGACGAGTACGCCGACCCCGACGGCGTGGTCGACGACTACCTCGCGGAGGAGAACACGGCGACGGCGTACGCGACGCAGGTTGCGCTCGCCGTCTGGGGCGAGGACGTGCAGCGGGTCCAGTTCCTCGCCGCCCGACAGAACGTCGTGCCGTTCGCGCAGCGCAACGACAAGGACGCCGAACGTCCCGCGGTCCAGCCCGTCACCGTCGGCTGGCGGGCCCTGACGTTTGCGGATGACCAATCGAACGAGGACTTCGCGGACTACTTCTGCGCCTCGGACACAGTGAGGTGCGTCAGTGAGCAGTGAGACGCCGGCCGGGGCCGAGAAGCCGGAAACAGCACAGGCGGAAACAGCACAGGCGGCGGCGAACCGGGGCGACCACAGTGGCGGTGCTGATGGCGCATCGACCGGTGGCGCCGCTGACCACCCGGGCGGCCGCGACACGGGAGTCACGGCCCGCATCGTGACGAAGCTCGCCAACGGGTGGAACTGGCTCGAGGAGATGCTCACGGGCCGCTACCACGCGACCTACGGCCTCGCCGTCACCCGCATCCTCATCGGGGTGACGGGGCTCGGGCTCATCCTCACGAACTTCGCGGCCCGCAACTATGCGTTCGGCGTCGGGGCGGCCTGGAACGGCGAGATCGCCGAACCGCAGAGCGACTTCCCGAACATCTGGCTGTTCTCCCTCTTCCACCGCGCAGTGACGAACCCGCCGCTGTTCACGGCGATGATCATCGGCCTCGCCGTGCTCGCCGTGACGATCATCCTCGGCTGGCGCACCCGCATCATCCTGCCGTTCTACCTCGTCGCCTGGGTGAGCTTCATCGAGCTCAACGACAGTGCCGGGGACCAGGGCGACAACGCCTACCGGATCTTCCTCATCGCGCTCCTCTTCGCCGACACGACGCGACGCTGGTCCCTCGACTCCCGCCGCCACCGGAAGCGCTTCGGCATGCTCCCGGCAGCCGCCGACGGCCCGTGGATCCTCATCATGGCCAACAACCTCGCGATCGTCGTGCTCGCCTTCCAGGTCTGCGCGATCTACATGTCCGGCGGACTCTACAAGGCCGGCGGCCAGGCCTGGCAGCACGGGTACGCCGTCTACAACCCGCTGCAGACCCTCCAGTTCGGCACCTGGCCGGTGCTCTCCGACCTCGTCACCGCGTGGGGTCCCGGTGTCGTCATCATCTCGTGGGGGTCGATCCTCTTCCAGTGCGCCTTCCCGTTCATGCTCTTCAACCGCTACACGAGGGTCGTCGCGCTCCTCGGCATCCTCTCGTTCCACCTCGGCATCGCCCTCCTCATGGGCCTGCCGTGGTTCTCGCTGACGATGATCGCCGTCGACGCGATCTTCATCAAGGACAGCAGCTACGAGAAGCTCAGCGCACTCCTGCGACGCTGGTGGTCATCGACGGGCATCGGCTCCCGGAGTGCTGCCGGGCAGACCGGCTGAGCGCCGCGGACGACAGACGCGCCGCGACAACAGACGCGACCCGACCACAGACGCGACTCGACCACAGACGCGACGAGGGGGCGACCGGTTCGGTCGCCCCCTCGTGCTTGTGCGGTCACTTCTTCGCGTGCAGCTCCAGACCCGTCGTGTCGGCGTGCACCGGCATCGTCACCTCGACGGTGTCACCGTCCTGGACGTCACCGGCGAGCATCGCACGGGCGAGCTTGTCGCCGATCTCGCGCTGCACGAGGCGACGCAGCGGACGCGCACCGTAGGCGGGATCGTAGCCTTCGAGCGCCAGCCAGTCCTTCGCCTCCTGTGTGACGTCGAGCGTGATCCGGCGGTCGGCCAGACGCTTGTCCATGCTCTTGATCTGCAGGTCGACGATCGAGGTCAGCTCGTCGTTGCTCAGCGCATCGAAGAGCACGATGTCGTCGAGGCGGTTGAGGAACTCGGGCTTGAACGCCGAGGCGACGACGTCCATGACCGCATCCTTCTGCTCCTGCTCGGTCATCGCCTGATCGACGAGGAACTGCGAACCGAGGTTCGAGGTGAGGATGAGGATCGTGTTCCGGAAGTCGACCGTGCGGCCCTGACCATCCGTGAGACGACCGTCATCGAGCACCTGCAGGAGGATGTCGAAGACGCTCGGGTGCGCCTTCTCCACCTCGTCGAGGAGGACGACGGAGTACGGCCGCCGGCGCACCGCCTCGGTGAGCTGTCCGCCCTCGTCGTAGCCGACGTAGCCGGGAGGCGCACCGACGAGCCGCGAGACGGTGTGCTTCTCGCCGTACTCGCTCATGTCGATGCGGATGAGGGCCTTCTCGTCGTCGAAGAGGAAGTCGGCCAGCGACTTCGCGAGCTCCGTCTTGCCGACACCCGTGGGGCCGAGGAAGAGGAACGAACCGGTCGGGCGATCCGGGTCGGAGACTCCGGCCCGGGACCGGCGGATCGCATCGGAGACCGCGGCGACCGCGTCCTTCTGCCCGATGAGCCGCTTGCCCAGCTCGTTCTCGGCGCCGAGGAGCTTCTCGACCTCGCCCTGCATGAGGCGTCCGGCGGGGATGCCGGTCCACGAGGCGACGACCTCGGCGATGTCGTTGGCCGTGACCTTGTCGCTGACCATCGGATCCGAGCTCTGCCCGGCATCGGCTTCGGCCTCTTCGGCCTCGGCCTCGGCGATCTCCTTCTGCACCGCGGGGATCTCCCCGTAGAGCAGGCGTGACGCCGTTTCGAGGTCGGTGTCGCGCTGAGCCTTCTCGGCCTGCGACCGCAACTCGTCGAGCTTCGTCTTCAGCTCACCGACCCGGTTGAGGCCGGCTCGCTGGGACTCCCACGTCGCCTCGAGGGCACGGAGGTTCTCCTCCTTGTCGGCGAGGTCGGCGCGCAGATTGCTCAGGCGCTCCTGCGAGGCGGAGTCCGTCTCCTTCGACAGCGCCATCTCCTCCATCTTCAGGCGGTCGACCGAGCGACGCAGCTCATCGATCTCCGCCGGGGCGGAGTCGATCTCCATGCGCAGTCGGCTGGCCGCCTCGTCGACGAGGTCGATCGCCTTGTCCGGCAGCTGACGGCCGGTGATGTACCGGTTCGACAGACCTGCCGCGGCGACGAGCGCGCCGTCGTTGATCGAGACCTTGTGGTGGGCCTCGTAGCGCTCCTTGAGACCGCGGAGGATCGCGATCGTGTCCTCGACGCTCGGCTCCCCGACGTAGACCTGCTGGAAGCGACGCTCGAGCGCCGGGTCCTTCTCGATGTTCTCGCGGTACTCGTCGAGCGTCGTCGCGCCGATGAGCCGCAGCTCACCGCGGGCGAGCATCGGCTTGAGCATGTTGCCGGCGTCCATCGAGGAGTCGCCGCCGGCACCGGCGCCGACGATCGTGTGGAGCTCGTCGATGAACGTGATGATCTGGCCGTCGGCGTTCTTGATCTCCTCGAGCACCGCCTTGAGCCTCTCCTCGAACTCACCGCGGTACTTTGCGCCGGCCACCATGGCCGAGAGGTCGAGGCTGATGAGCGTCTTGTCCCGCAGCGATTCCGGCACGTCGCCGGCGACGATGCGCTGGGCCAGACCCTCGACGACGGCCGTCTTGCCGACTCCGGGCTCACCGATGAGGACGGGGTTGTTCTTCGTCCGGCGGGAGAGCACCTGGATGACGCGACGGACTTCCTTGTCGCGGCCGATGACGGGATCGAGCTTGCCCTCGCGCGCGGCGGCGGTGAGGTCGATGCCGAACTTCTCGAGCGACTGCATCGTGTCCTCGGGGTTCTCCGAGGTCACCTTCTTGCCCCCGCGCAGCTCCGGCAGAGCAGCGAGCAGGGCGTCACGGCTGGCGCCGTTGGCGCGCAGCGCATCGCCGGAGCCGTCATGGCCGCCGGCGGCGGCGAGCAGCAGATGCTCGGTCGAGACGTACTGGTCTCCGAGCGAGGTCATCTCCTCCTGCGCCTGGTTCATCAGCTCGAGCGCGGCTCGGGACAGGCTCGGCTGCGCCACGGACTGTCCGCTCACGGTGGGGAAGCCGCCGATCACGGCGGCCACCGCGGTGAGCACGGTGTTGCGGTCAGCGCCGACCTTCGCCAGGAGGTTCGAGGCGAGAGAATCGGGCTGTTCGAGCAGGGCGGCCACGATGTGGGCCGGCTCGACCTGGTTGTTGTGGCGGGCAACGACGTCGTTGACTGCCGTCTGCAGCGCCTCTCGTGATTTGGTGGTCATCTGTGCGTCCATGCGCATCTCCTCAACAGTGGTGGATTGTGCTTCTCTCTGGTGCAACGCCTCCAAAGTTGAGTCTATTCCACTCAACTTTGATTTTCGAGGGTGAATTCGCACAAGCGGTCATGTCAGGGGTCCCACGCCTCCGTCCAGGTCATGACTGCAGCACCGCCTGCAGGTCGAAGCGCCGCAGCACCTTGTCCGCCGCCTCCGGGTCGATGCCGCGTTCGCGGCGGGCCCGGAGCACCTCATCGCGGGCGGCCTGCATCGCCCGCTTCTGCACGGCGAGGAGCCGCTGGCGGTTCTCCTTGAACTCGGTCGCCTTCTCCGCACTCACCTGGTCATCGGGAGTGCCGAGGAGCTGGGTGCGCAGCGTCCTGAATCGGGTCCGCAGCGCCTCGGCGACATCGTCGGGCAGGTCGTCATCGGACTGGATCTGCCTGATCGCCGCGGCGTACGCGCGCTTCGCGATCTCCTCGGTCTGCCGTCTCTCCTTCTCTGCCTCGTCGTCGATGCCGAGGGCCCCGACGACGGCCGGGAACGTCAGGCCCGCAAGGACGAGGGTGACGAGGAGGACGACGGCGGCGGCGACGAGGATGTAGGGGCGGCCGGGGAACGGCTCGCCGGTGTCGGTCAGCTGCGGAATCGACAGGGCCAGGGCGATCGTCGCCAGCCCGCGCATCCCGCCCCAGGTCATGAGCACCGAGTCGCGGACGTTGAGCGGGGCCGCATCCGGATCCTCCTCCCGGGTGCGCTTGCTGATGAGCAGCATCGAGAGCAGGAGCCAGACGAAGCGCACGACGATGATGACCGCGGCGATCGCCAGCCCGATGAGCACGGCGCGCCCGAGGTCGGAGCTCTCGGTCTCGATGACGACGCGGAGGTCGAGGCCGATGAGGCCGAACGCGATGCCGGTGATGAGCATCTCGAGGACCTGCCACGTCGTGGCCTGCGTGACGCGTTCGGCGGAGTTGCCCTCGACGTCGCGCCGGCGGACCTCGAGCGCGGCGACGACGACGGCGATGACGCCGCTGGCGTGGAAGTGCTCGGCCAGGAGGTAGACGCCGAAGGGGAGGACGAGGAGGAGGGAGGAGCGGGCGATGGTGTGATCGATCCGCTCCATCACCCACCACGCGACGAAGACGACGAGCCAGCCGATGGCGATCGCGATGACCGCGGAGAGGACGAAGGCGACGGCGAGGCTGCCGAAGTCGACGTCCGTGTCGGCGAGGGCGGCGGCCATCGCGGTCTGGAAGATGACGAGGGAGGCGGCGTCGTTGAACAGGCCCTCGCTCTGCAGGGTGCTCATGATCCGGCGCGGGATCGACACGGTGCCGGCGACCGCGTCGACGGCGACGGGGTCCGGTGGGGCGAGCATCGCGCCGAGGGCGATGGCCGCGGCGATCGTGATCCCGGGGATGAGGAGGAGCGCGGACCCGGCGACGGCGGCGACCGTGACGCCGACGAGGGCGATGGCCATGCCGAGGATCGTCCGCCACCGGATCGCGAAGAGCGCCCACGAGGTCTTCTGCGCGGCCGCGAAGAGCAGCGGCGGGAGGAAGAGGGGGAGGATGAGCTCGGGGTCGATCGTGACGTCGGCGAAGGTGGGGATGAACGCGCCGATGATGCCGACGACGACCATGAGCGCCGGCCAGGGCAGACGGAGCCGCTGTCCGATGCCGACGACGATGCTCGTCGCCGCGCCGAAGCCGATGACCATGAGCAGAGTCGTCATCGGCATCCTCCTGTGGCGGCGTGTGCGAGCAGGCTGTTCGCACAGGTTTCGGTTGCGACAGTGCCCATTGTAGGCTCGCGCTCACCGCTTGAGACGAGTTCGGTTGAGGAAATTGCGGCGCCGAGGCGGGGCCGGGGTGTCGTGGGCCGGTGCCGGCCGTGGCAAGTCGCGGATGCGGATCGACCATGTGGGCATCCGCGCGGATGCGGCCGCCGGCGTCGGCTACAGTGGCATTAGCAGGGCGGCGCACAGCGTGCGGGAGAGCGGTTGAAGGGAAGGAGCAGCGGTGGCGATAGTGGTGACCGGCGCGAGCGGCTTCATCGGCGGAGCCATCGCTCGCGCCCTGGCGACCCGTGACGAGACGGTCTATGCGCTCTGCCGCCGCGACCCGGAGATCCCCGGGGTCAACTTCCACGAGTGGGACATCAGGCTGCCGGCCCCGACCGCGGTGCAGTCGCTGGCGAAGTCCGTCACCGCCGTCTTCCACTGCGCCGGACTCACCGATGTCACTGCGGCCTACGACGACTTCTACGATGTCCGGGTGACCGGCACGCGCCACGTCCTCGACGCCTTCGCCGACTCCCGGATCGTCCACATCTCCTCGACGACGGTCTACTCGCCGACCCAGCCGCACACCGACCTGTGGGAGGAGGCGGGGCCGCAGGACCCGAGCGAGTACCACGACGACTATGCGAAGACGCATGTGCTCGCCGAACAGCTGCTCGCCCGCATCCGCCCGGACGCCGCGGTCCTCCGTCCCGCCGCGGTCTACGGCCCGGGCGAGACGATGCTCATGCCCAGCCTCAGCCACTTCGCGAAGAAGGGCGTTCTCACCCTGCCCGGCGGCGGTCGGCAGAAGATGACGCTGACGGCGATCGACAACCTCGTGCGCGCCGCGCTCGCATGCCTCGACGTGCCCTCGGCCTCGGGTCCGTTCAACATCGGCGACCCCACTCCGTACCGGCTCAAGGACGCCGTGGCCACGCACTTCGCGCGGATGGGCTATCCGCCGGTCGTCATCGAGGCGATCGCGAAGGACAAGGCCCTCGTCGCGGCGAAGGTCGGGCTCAAGGTCAAGTCCCTCTTCAAGCGCGGCGACAGCGCCCGGCTCTTCCTCGTCGAGTACCTGCAGTTCGACCGGACGTACAACCTCTCCCGGCAGCAGCGCGTCCTCGGCATCTCGACGACGCAGTTCCTCACCCCCTCGCGCTTCCAGCAGGGCCCTGACGCCTCGGACCGGAGCGCCTAGACCGACTGAGCCACGGCCCGCCCGGTGCGCAGCCCCGTGAAGATGCACCCGCCGAGGAATGTCCCCTCGAGCGCGTTGTACCCGTGCATGCCCCCGAAGCCGCTGACCTCACCGGCGGCGAAGAGCCCGGGGATCGGCGCCCCGTCGGCTGCGAGCACCTGACCCTCGAGGTTCGTCTCGAGCCCGCCGAGGGTCTTGCGTGAGAGGATCCCCAGCCGCACCGCGATGAGCGGGCCGTGCGCGGGATCGAGGATCTCATGCGGTGGGGCCACCCGCACGATCCGATCGCCGAGGTAGCGGCGGGCTCCGCGGATCGCCTGCACCTGGGGGTCCTTCGAGTAGGGGTTGGCGATCTCCCGGTCCCGGTCGACGATCTGGGCGACGAGGTGGTCGTGGTCGATGACGGGTCCGCGGGAGCGGGCGTTCATCCCCGCGACGAGCTCCCCAGTCGTGTCCGCGACGACGAAGTCGGCACCGAAGCGCGTGAACGCCTCGACCGGGGCCGGCGCTGCCGTCGACCGGGCGCGGGCGACGCTCAGCCGCCAGTCCTTGAGCGTGATGTCGGGGTTCTGCTCGGAGCCCGAGAGCGCGAACTCCTTGGCGATGATCGTCTCGTTGAGGACGAACCACGAGTAGTCGTGACCGGAGCCGAGGATCGCCGCCATCGTCCGGTTCGTGTCGAAGCCCGGGTAGTTCGGGGCGGGGAAGCGGTTGCCGGCGGCGTCGAACCACAGCGACGACGGCCCCGGGATGATCCGGATCCCGTGGCCCGGCCAGATGGGATTCCAGTTCTCGATGCCCTCCGTGTACGCCCAGATCCGGTCGCGGTTGATGAGGTTCGCCCCGGCCGCCTGCGCGATGTCGAGCATCCGTCCGTCGACGTGGGCGGGCACGCCGGCGAGCAGGTGCGCGGGGAACTCGCCGAGGCGGTCGGTGGGCCAGAAGCGGCGGAGCAGTTCGGCATTGTGGCCGATCCCGCCGCTGGAGACGATGACGGCGGGAGCGCGGAACTCGAACTCGCCGACCTCCTCGCGGTTCGAGGCCACGCCCCTGGCCGTCGGACTCGGGGCGAGCACGCGCCCGCGGATGCCGACGACGGCGCCATCGGCGACGACGAGTTCGTCGACCCGGTGGCGGAAGCGCAGGTCGACGAGCCCGCGCTCCTCCGCGGCCTCGACGGGTTCCCGGAACACCCGCACCACCTCGGGGCCGGTGCCCCACGTGAGGTGGAAGCGGGGCACGGAGTTCCCATGCTCGGAGGCACCGGACCCACCGCGCTCGGCCCAGCCGACAAGCGGGGTCAGCCGCAGTCCGAGCCGACGCAGGTAGTCCCGCTTCTCCCCGGCGGCGAACTCGAGATAGGCCTCGGCCCACGCGCGCGGCCAGCGGTCCTCCGCGCGGTCGAACCCCGCCGAGGCGGCCCAGTCCTGCCGGGCCAGGGCGAGGGAGTCCCGGACGCCGAGGCGGCGCTGCTCGGGGGAGTCGATGAGGAACAGTCCGCCGAGCGACCAGTGGGCCTGCCCGCCGAGGTTGGCCCGGTTCTCCTGGTCGACGATGAGCACGGACTTCCCCGCCTGTGTGAGCTCGTGGGCGGCGACGAGTCCGGCGAGGCCGGCGCCGACGACGATCGCATCCGGGGTCGGTGAGGTGGCGGCGGTGCTCATCGGGCTCGACTCCTTCGTCGGCGGGTGGGGTCAGGCGGTCGGCGAACCGTCCGCCTCGTCGAGGATGTCGGACATCCAGGTGATCGCGTCGTCGAACGAGGCGTCGGTCGTCGTCGGATCGATGATCGGCCGGGTGCCGTCGGCGCTCGGGTAGCTGCCGAGGAAGGTCAGCGACCGGGCAACCCGGTGGACGCCGATGAGGGCGTCGGAGACCCGGGCCTCGCGGATGTGGCCGAGGAGGTCGATCGAGAACTGGTAGAGGCCGAGGCGGTCGCCGGTCGGGCGCGACTCGATCCGCGACATCGTGATCCCGCGCGTCGAGAACTGCTCGAGGAGTTCGAGGAGTGCACCGGCCCGGTCGGAGCGCAGGGCCGCGACGACCGTCGTCTTGTCCGCCCCCGTCGGGTCGGGAATGCGTCCGGGCAGGGTGACGACGACGAAGCGGGTGACGGCGTCCTGGCGGTCGCCGATGTCCTCGGCAATGACGTCGAGGCCGTAGCGCTGCGCGGCCAGGGCCGGGCACACGGCGGCGATGTAGTCGGCCGCGTCGCCGGCGAGGTCGCGGGCGGCCGCGGCCGTCGAGGACGTCGGAATGTAGACGACGTCGGGGAAGTGCTCGGCCATGTAGCCGCGCACCTGCGCCTCACCGTGCGGGTGGCTGCCGAAGGAGGTGATCGCGGTCGGGTCGGTGCCCGGGCGCACCGCGAGGACGAAGCGGACGGGCACGACCACCTCGGCGATGATCTGCAGATCACCGTGCTCGGTGAGCGCGTCGATCGTCGCGGGCACACCGCCTTCGACGGAGTTCTCGATCGGCACGATCGCGGCTGCGCAGTCGCCGTCGAGGACGGCGTCGAGGGCGGCTGCGGCGCCCCGCATCGGCAGGGTCGTCGCCGTCTCCGTCTGTCCCAGCTCGCCGAGGTAGCTGAGCAGGGCGGCTTCGGTGAAGGTCGCCTCGGGGCCGAGGTACGCGTACCTCATGAGGACACCCGCTTGGCCTGCCGCCGCCGGGCCATGAGCGCCCGGGCGACGTCGCGGTACTGGGCGGCGCGGTGGAGCTGCGCCTTGAGGTCGCGGCCGGTCACCCGGTGGTGGAGGTCGCATTCGACCTCCTCGACGCGCAGGCCGGCGTTGACGACGTCGATCGTCATGCCGGTCTCGACACCCCAGCCGGCGGCGAACGGCAGGGCCGCGTCGAAAGCCTCCCGGGAGAGGCAGCGCATGCCCGAGAGGGGCTGGGTGGCCTCGAATCCGGAGAGTTCGGCGATGCCCTTCTTCGCGAGCCCGACGACGAAGCCGAAGCCTCCGCCCTTGCGCTTCTGCGCGGGCAGGATCGCGATCGTCATGTCGGCCTCCCCGGCGAGCACGGGGGCGGCCAGGGGTGCGGTGTTGACCGCGGAGTCCTCGAGGTCGCCGTCGATGAAGAGCAGCGCCCGGTGGGCAGGTGTCTGCCCGGGCGGGGTCTGAGAGATCTCCCGGTTGCGGATCGCGAAGGCCCCGGTCATCATCGCCGCGGCCTTGCCCTTGTTCTTCGGGTGGGTGACGACCTCGGCGCCGGCGCGTCGGGCCACGGTGCCGGTGTCATCGCTCGACCCGTCGTCGACGACCATGACGATGTCGACGCCGGGGATGAGCTTCGTGCTCGCCACGGTCGCGGCGATGCGCTCGGCTTCGTTCATCGCGGGGATGACGGCGGCGATGCCGATCGGGCTCGGGTGCTCAGCCATGCTCAGTGGATGGTGAGCTGGCGGGCGACGATGCCGGAGCGGGTCCGGCGGGCCTCGGTGCTCAGCGGGGAGTCATCGCCCAGGGCCTCGTCGAGACGGGCCGCGAACTCGGCGATCGGCTCCTCGACGTCGTCGACCTGGGTGCCGAACTCGAGCTCCCAGACGGGCACGATGATCCCGTGGGCCCGGAAGTAGCCGAGGAACGTCCCCGGCCCGCCGAGGTCGTTGCGCCCCTCGGCCTGCAGCCGCGCGAGGGCGTCGACGACCTGGTCCTCGCCTTCGCTGCGGGCCCAGCGCACGTAGGTGCGGCCCGACATCTCCGTCCAGTAGGCGGAGTCGACGGAGGCGAGCTTCTCCGTCGGGGCGATCGAGTCGTTGGCCTGTTCGAGGGCCGCCGCGACCTCGGCGTCGTCACCGGGCAGCTCCCAGTACTCGAAGGTCTCGAGGACGCGGACGTCGAAGGGGTGGGCGTCGTCGACGATGTCCTGCAGCCGCGGTCCCTCACCGGGTTCGGTCGTCGCCTCGATCGTCGTGCCGGGGGCCGCGTCGACGGCGGCGAGGATGCCGCGGGCGACGTCACGGGAGGCATCGGTCGAGGACACGGGCACCTGCATGCCGGCGAGCACGGTGCCGTCCTCGCGGTGCCAGGCCTGCCAGGCCGCCGGCAGCAGCGAGGCGATCGTCACGGTGTGTCCGCCGAAGTCCTCGCGCAGCCTGACCTCCGCGGTCGCGGCGGGCACGAGTTCGCGCAGGCAGATGAGGTCGGCTTCGAACGGCAGGCCAGCGAACGGACGGGGCACGAAGGCCGTGGCCTGAGCCCGGGCCAGACGCTTGGCGATGAGGTCTTCCTTGGAGCGCTTCGACTTCTTTCCCATGGGACGCAAGTCTAGTCGGTGCCGGGGCCCTGGGCGGTCAGCGTCCGGTGCGGGCTCAGCCGTGCCGGTGCAGCGGTGCGGCCTCAGCTCTCCCCGGCGACCGGAATGAAGTACCGGGTCGAGTGTGATTCGTCCATCCGCACCCGCAGAGTGTCACCGGGGGAGGGCAGTCCCGCCCGGTCCGGGTTGTCCGGGGTGAGCCCGAGGGTCTCGAAGCGGATGATCCCATGGCGACCGACCTCGTCGGCGGCGAGGACGTAGGAGTGCTTGAGCTCGCGGATCGTCACTTCGATCGACGGCGCCTCGGCGTCCGGGTCGGTCATCGCCCGCGGCGGGGCCGCATTGCCGAGGCCGAGGTAGGCGCCGACGTCGTCGGCGATGAAGCCGGCGACGGAATCGGCCTGCGCGAAGAGCCCGGCGAGGACGAGGCCGAGCCGCTCCTGCTGGGAGTCGGAGGTGAGCACCTGACCGGGCTTGAAGAGGTGCTCCTCGGAGAGCACGCACCACGCGTCCTGGAGGATCGTGCGGATCTGGAGTTCGACGAGGACGGAGGGTTCGGAGTCGAAGGGCACCTCGACGATGAGGTGGCGTCCCCGGTACCCCGAGGGCTTCGGGTGCGCGGAGTAGTCGCGCACCTCGGCGATCGACAGGGAGGAATCGTCGTTCGGGTCGGTCAGCACGTCCCAGAGCACGGCCTGCTCGCGTTCGGTGCGGCACACCACCCGGGCTCCGACGACGTCGATGACCTGGTTCTCGACCTCGACGGCCTCGTGGATCTCATCGTTGGCGTCGGCGAGCTTCCGGCGCAGCTTCTCACCCGTGCGCAGCGGGTCCTTGATCCGGCCGGGGACGATGCGGACGCGGTCCTCCGTCAGCTGCGGAGACCGCGAGCGGGCGGACTCGATCCAATCCTCGACCGTCTCGAGCGCTGCCCTCCAGGTGGACTCGCGCCGGTCGTAGGCCTCACCGACTAGCTCGCGGACTTTTGCTGACATCGTCGTCACCTTCCTCCTGGTTCAACTTCACCAGATGAGACGGGCGATGTCCATGCTTTGCGCGTCGTTTTGCTCGACCGGATGACTCGCCGAGGCGGTGCCGGGGAATCCGCGGGCGCGGTCGAGCACGCCGACAGTGCTCAGCAGTCCCGGCCGACCTCAGAGGTCGTAGTCGACGATGACGGGCGCGTGGTCGGACGCGCCCTTGCCCTTGCGCTCCTCGCGGTCGATCTGGCCGGACACCGCGGCCTCGGCGAGCGCCGAGGAGGCGAGTTCGAAGTCGATGCGCATCCCCTCCTTCTTCGGGAAGCGCAGCTTCTGGTAGTCCCAGTACGTGTAGACGCCGGGGCCCGGGGTGAACTGCCGGGTCACCTCCTCCAGGCCCGCGCCGAGGAGGTCGGAGAACGCCGCGCGCTCGGGCGGGGAGACGTGGGTGGCGCCGTCGAAGGCCGCCATGTCCCAGACGTCCATGTCGAGCGGGGCGACGTTGAAGTCGCCGCAGAGGACGATCCGCTTGTCAGGGTCCCCGGCGAGCTGCCCGGCGATGTCGGCCGTCAGCGCCCGGTACCACTCGAGCTTGTAGGCCAGGTGCGGGTGGTCGAGCTCGCGGCCGTTGGGCACGTAGAGGGAGTGGACCCGCACGCCGCCGCACGTCGCCGACAGCGCACGCGCTTCGACGACGCCTTCGTACTCGGGGATCCCGGCGAAGCCGATCTGCGGGTCGCTCATCCCCACGCGGGAGGCGATCGCCACGCCGTTCCACTGGTTGAGCCCGTGGAAGGCGACCTCGTAGCCGCGGGAGTCGAAGATCTCCCGGGGGAACTGGTCGTCCCGGCACTTGAGCTCCTGGATGGCCAGCACATCGGCATCGGAGCGGTCGAGCCACGCCCCGATCCTCTCCTGGCGGGCACGGATCGAGTTGACATTCCACGTCGCGATTCTCACCCCTCCACCCTAACCGGTCACCGGATAGTCTGAAGCCATGCCTGATGCTCTCAACGCCCACCTCGGCCACGACGGATCACCGGTCCCCGACTCCTACTACGTGCGCCGCGGGGAGGACCGCTTCGTCTCGACCCTGCACAGCCAGGGGGCCTGGCAGCCCGGCGAGCAGCATCTCGCGCCCGCGTCGGGACTCATCCTCGCCGAGGTCGAGCGTCGCCTGCCGAGTGACAAGATCGTCTCGCGCATCAGCTACGACATCCTCGGCGTCATCCACTCCGGTGAGTTCACGATCGACGTCGACGTCGTCCGACCGGGCCGGACGATCGAACTCGTCGAGGCGCGCATGCGCCACGGCGACCGGGTGAGCATCGCCGCCCGGGTGTGGCGGCTGCTCGGCAGCGACACCGCGGACGTGGCCGACCACGAGTGGACGCATCTGCCCGACCCGGAGTTCGTTCCCGCCGTCCCGTTCGCACAGCGGTGGTCCGGCGGCTTCATCGCCTCCCTCGAGGGGCGACAGGCCGACGACGCCCGCCCCGGCTATGCGCGCAGCTGGATCCGCTCGCCCTTTCCCCTCGTCGACGGCGAGGTCGACCCGCCGACCGCTGCGCTCGTCAAACTCGTCGACACCGCGAACGGGCTCGCCGTCCGGGTCGACCCGGCGACGACGTTCTTCCCCAACGTCGACCTCACGATCCACCTCACGCGCACTCCGGAGCCCGGCTGGGTCGGCTTCGAGACCCGCGTGGCCTTCGGCGCGACCGGAATCGGGGAGACCGCGAGCGTCCTCAGCGACGCCACCGGCCCGCTCGGCACCGCCGCCCAGTCACTGACCGTGCGGGTGGGACAGGGCGCGAAGTGAGCCCACGAGCCCTCGTCACCGGCGCAAGTGCCGGGCTGGGGCGCGGGTATGCGCGGGCGCTCGCGACCGAGCACTATGACCTCGTGCTCGTCGCCCGCACTGAGGAGCGGCTGCGGGAGCTGGCAGCGCAGCTCTCGGCCGCCCACGGGATCAGCGCCGAGGTGGTCGTCGCCGACCTCTCGACGGACACGGGCATCGCCGCGGTCGCGGAGGTCATCAGGACCACGCGCATCGACGTCCTCATCAGCAATGCCGGCTACGGACTCAGGGAGGGTCTTCTCGACTCCGACCCCGAGGCGCTCGCCGCTCAGGACCGGGTGCTCAGCACCGCCGTGCGCGAGCTCGCGCTGGCCGCCGTGCCGGGGATGCGGGCCCGCGGTCGCGGCGGGATCATCACGGTCTCCTCGCTCGCGGCCGCGACGACGATGGGCCAGTACGCGGCCTCGAAGGCTGCGGCCCTCGTCTTCACCGAGGCGCTCGCCGGTGAGCTGCGCGACGAGCCGGTCACGGTCACCGCCGTGCTCCCCGGTTTCGTCCGCACGGAGTTCCACGACCGCCTCGGCGCGCAGCGGCCGGGACCGGGCTGGCTGTGGCTCGACATCGACGATGTCGTCGACGTCTCCCTGCGTGACGCGCGGGCCGGGAAGGTCGTCTCAATCCCCGGAATGCACTACCGTCTAGCGGCAAATGCGGCGAGATTGGTGCCGCGTCGTCTCATCCGCTGGGGATCGGCGGGATTCGCCTTCGAGAGGCAGCGCGGCGGGGGCGGCGCGCGAGGCGCCTGAGGGAAACTTTTTCGCAAAGTTTTTTCGGCCTCACGCGGTAAGAGAAGTTGAGGGTTGAACCATCTGACCCACCGCTCTGAACTGGAAATTCGCGGAAGTTCGCGTTCAGCATTCTTGTTCATTGAGACCAAATATGTCTCAAATCATTCTTTACAACAGGCCGTGAAGTGTGGTGGAATTGTGATGTCCGCCCGGTGGGGATCGGGTGGACATAACGGACGTATGGGGATGCGTCCGGGTACTCGAGGGGAGTGCTGCGAGGACCCCGGGTTGACGCGATTACGCGCCCCGGGGTCTTTGTCATTCACGACAAACGCACGTCATGAACAAGTCGCTGACGAGTCACGAACGGGACATGACCGACCGGTTCGAACGGACGATCAGCTGAGAACGCACCGAGGTCAGCGCAGTCCGTAGGACTGGGCGCCCGTTCCGGCGAGTCCACCGCCCTCGACGATGAGGTAGTCCTCTTCGATGGGGCGCCCCTCGAGGAAGCGCTGGAGGATGTCGAGGGTGCCGGCGGCGTACCTCGCCTGGGCCGACAGCGTCGTTCCCGAGATGTGCGGGGTCATCCCGTTCCACGGCATCGACCGCCAGGGGTCGTCGGCGCCGGCCGGCTCCGGATTCCACACATCGCCGGCGTAGGCGGCCAGATGCCCAGAGCGCACGGCGGCATCGACGGCGGCGGGGTCGACGAGCTCGGCCCGCCCGCAATTGACAAGGTACGTTCCACGCTTGAGGGAGCCGAGCAGCTCGGAGTCGAAGAGATGCCGAGTCGCCGGATAGAGCGGAACCTGCAGGCTGATGATGTCCATATGCTGAGCCATCTGACCGATGTCGCGATGGAAGGTGAGACCGAGCTCCTCCTCGAGGGCGGGCTCGAGTCGGTGCCGCTGCGTGTAGTGGAGCTCGAGTCCGAAGGGCGCGAGGCGCCTGAGCACGCCGCGGCCGATCCGTCCGGCGCCGACGGCGCCGAAGGCCATCCCCTGGACGTCGTAGCCGCGGGAGACGCATTCGGCGATGTTCCAGCCGCCGCTGGCCGCCGTCTCGTGTGAGGGCAGATAGTTGCGCACGAGGGCGAGGATCATCATGACGATGTGCTCGGCGACTGAGTCGGAGTTCGACCCGGTCACCTCGGCGACCGTGATGCCCGCCTCCGCCGCGGCCTCGAGGTCGACGTGATCAGAGCCGATGCCCGCGGTGAGCGCGAGCTTGAGGTGCGGGGCGGCCGCGATCCGCTCCCGGGTGAGATAGGCCGGCCAGAACGGCTGCGAGATGACGATGTCGGCGCTCGGCAGGAGGCGCGCGAACTCGGAGTCCGGGCCCTCCTTGTCGCTCGTGACGACGAACTCGTGGCCGTGGGACTCGAGGTACTCGCGCAGCCCGAGCTCTCCGGAGACGCAGCCGACGAGCTGGCCGGGGACGAAGCCGAGCGGCGGCTGCGGCATGGGCGCCGGTGCGCCGTCGACATCCCACGTCACCGCCGGGATCTCATCACGGGCATAGGGCGGAGGGTAGCCCGACTGCGGATCGGGGTAGAGCACACAGAGGATTCTCGCCATCGAGATCAGCCCATCGCGTGAAGGAGCATTGTCAGGGAACCCTGAGTCTAAGCCCCCGGCCTGGGTATAGTCTGACCGGACAGCGGAGGGTGAGGGAGAGAGCATGGTCAAGGAGGCGCAGACGGCGAGGTTCGCCGTGGCCGGTCTCATCATGGTCGCGCTGCTCGCCGCCGCGGCCGCGCCCTCCCCGCTCTATCCCGTCTACCAGCAGCTGTGGGGGTTCTCCGACTTCACCCTCACGGTGATCTTCGCGATCTACGTCCTCGCCCTGCTCGCGACGATGATCACCCTCGGATCGCTCGCCGATGTCGTCGGCACCCGCTCCGTCCTCGTCGCCGGACTCCTCATCCAGATCGCGGCGATGGTCCTCTTCATCCTTGCCGACGGCGTCGGTCCCCTCATCGTCGCCCGCCTCGTCCAGGGAGCGGCGACGGGACTGTGCACGGGTGCGGCATCGGCGATGATCGTCGCCCACCAGCCCAGTCAGCCGGCGGGCGCCCTCGTCTCCGGCGGTTCCTCGCCGATCGGACTCGCGCTCGGTGCCGCGCTCGCCGGTCTCCTCGTCGAGTACGCCCCGTGGCCGCGCCAGCTCGTCTACTGGGTGCTGCTCGGCACCTATGCCGCTCTGCTCACCGCCCTCATCCTCCTGCCCCGCGATCCCGTGCCGCGGCAGCCGGTGCGCCTGCGGGCCCTCGTCCCGCGGGTCGGGCTTCCCGCGGCGGTGCGCCCGATCTTCATCCGCCGGATCCCCGCACTGCTCGCGATCTGGGCGCCGGCCGGACTCTATCTGTCCCTCGGGGCCTCGCTCATCCACACCACCTTCGGGGTCGACAACACCTTCGTCGTCGGGCTCACCCTGGCCGTCTTCTTCCTTCCCGCGCCGCTGGCCACGTGGCGGATGCGGGGGATGACCCCGCGGCGGCACGGACTGCTCAGCTTCGGGCTGCTCGGGCTCGGCGTCCTCTGCACCGTCGTCGCCGTCCTCGTCGACTCGCTCGTCCTCTACATCCTCGCCTCGGCGCTGGCCGGGGCCGGCTTCGGCGCGGCCTTCTCCCGGGTCATGGGGACGATCGGCCAGGCCGCTCCCGCCGCGGACCGTTCCCGCACCTTCGCGACGACGTTCATCGTCGCCTACACCGCGTTCAGCGTCCCCGCCGTGCTCGCCGGCCTCGCCGCCCAGCACTGGGGCCTCGTCCCGACCTTCATCGTCTACGGCCTCTGCGAGGTCGGAGTCGTCATCATCGCCGCCGCACTCGCCGCGACGTCCCCGAAGAGAGGAGCACCATCATGACCCCGCTGTCCATCCTCGACCTCGTCCCCGTCTCCCAGGGAATGGAGACCCGCACCGCACTCGACGAGTCGCTGGCCCTGGCGAAGCTCGCCGACCGCCTCGGCTACCGGCGGTACTGGTACGCCGAACACCACAACGTGCCGACGTTCGCCTCCTCGGCGACGTCCCTGCTCATCGGGCGGGCCGCGGAGAACACGAGTCGGATCCGACTCGGCTCCGGGGGCGTGATGCTGCCCAACCACTCTCCGCTCATGGTCGCCGAATACTACGGCACGCTCGCCGCGATGTACGGCGACCGCTTCGACCTCGGACTCGGCCGCGCCCCGGGCACGGACCCGCGCACGGCCGCGGCGCTGCGCCGGGGACAGGCCTCGGCGGACACCTTCGTCGAGGACGTCGTCGAACTCCAGCGCCACCTCGGCGACGGGACGGGGGAGACGACGGCGCATCCCGGGCAGGGCACCCGGGTGCCGCTGTGGATCCTCGGGTCGAGCCTCGACGGGGCGACGGTCGCCGCGGCCATGGGCCTGCCCTACGTCTTCGCCTCGCACTTCGCCCCGGCCGCGCGCCACGAAGCGATCCGTAGGTACCGAGAGAACTTCTCCACCGACTACGTCACCGCGGAGCTCTCCGCGCCCTACGTCATGGCCGGGGTCAACGTCCTCGTCGCCCCCACCGACGAGGAGGCCGAGCACCTCTTCACCACCGCACAGCAGCTGGCCGCCGGCATCGGCACCGGCCGGCGCACCCCGCTCGCCCCGCCGGTCGACGACATCCGGGAGGTCGTCGATGCCGGCGTGCTCGCCTTCATCGAGGACTTCCAGCAGGTGCGGGCCGTCGGATCCCCGCAGACCGTCGTCACCGCCCTGCAGGAGATCATCGCCGACCTCGGCGTCGACGAGCTCATCATCACGACGTACACGTTCGACCCGGCGATGCGCGCACGGTCCTTCGAACTGCTCGCTAAGGCGTGGGGACTGTGAGTGCGAACGCACCGGCGACGGCGCGGATGGTCCGCTTCGACCGCTTCGGCGGCGACGACGTCCTCCACGTCAGCCGGCTCGGAGTCTCGGCCCCGGACGCTCTGCAGGTCAGCGTCGCCGTCGCGGCGGCCGGGATCAATCCGGTCGACGCCCGGATCCGGTCGGGCCGGTATCCCGGTGTCGGCGAGGACCGGCTGCCGTACACGCTCGGGCGCGACGTCGCCGGCGTCGTCGTCGAGTGCGGGGCGCAGGCGGAGAAGTTCTCCGTCGGCGACGCGGTCTTCGGGATGGTCGACATGCACGGGGGTGGCTACGCCGAACGGGTCGTCGTCGACCAGCATGCGCTGACAACGACACCTGCCGGCGTCGACGCCGTCCGGGCCGGGTCGATTCCGACCGCGGGCCTCACCGCGTGGCAGGGGCTCTTCCGCTACGGGCGGGTCACCGCGGACTCGACCGTGCTCGTCCAGGGCGGCACCGGCGGGGTCGGGCACTTCGCGATCCAGTTCGCGAAGGCGGCCGGAGCCTATGTCATCACGACGACGTCGACGCCGCACGTCGCGTTCGCCCGGGAGCTCGGCGCCGATGTCGTCATCGACTATGAGACGCAGGACCTCTCCGGTGTATCCGGGGTCGACGTCGTCTTCGATCTCGTCGGGGGTGCGGCGAGGGCGGCGTCGTGGGCCGTGCTCGTCCCCGGCGGTGTGCTCGTCACCACGCGCGACGCGCCCTCACAGGAGGAGGCCCGAGCTCACAGGGTGCGGGCGCTGCGCTTCACCGTCGAGGCCGACGGCGCGGAGCTCGCCGAGATCGCCGGGCTCGTCGCCGCCGGAACGGTGACCCCGCACATCTCGGCGACGCACCCGCTGGAGCAGGCCGCCGCGGCACTGGCCGACATCGAGCGCGGACACACCGTCGGCAAGGTCGTCCTCGAGGTCGACACCGGCAGCGTCGAACTCGGCAGCTGAGACGACATCACCCCGACACCGGGTCCTGTGCAGGAACTCGGGTCGGGGTGATGGTGCCGTCGGCTGGACGGCGGAGGCCGCCGATCCGGCCGGCGGCGGTGGAAGTGCCGGCCGAATCGACGACCGGCTGGGGGTCCGGGACTGCTCCCGGGAATCAGACCGGCGACTGTGCGCCGCCCCACCGCCGGGAACCCGGCGGTGGGACTTCAACCCTGCGCTAGGCGAGGGTGACGCTGCGCTGCTTGCGGTTGGGTGTGCGGGCGATCCCGATCTCGAGTCCGACCGCCGCCAACGGCTCCCCGAGCGCACTGCTCGCGTTGCGGGCGACCCGGTCGGCCACCTCGGCGACGATCGCATCGATGTCGGCGCGATCGTCGACGTCGATGTGGATGACGAGCTCGGGACGACGCGCGGTGCCGCGGACAATGACCTGGGCGGAGTCGACGCCCTCGATGGTCTCGAGGTCGTCGGCGACCGCCTCGGCGATGACATTGGCCGTCACCGTGGTCAGGCCGGTGCGCGCATCCTGCTGCAGACGCAGCGGCTTCGCCGCGTCCTTGCGCGGTATCTGCAGCGACAGCCACCAGATTCCGATGATCGCGAGCACGACCGCGATGAGCACCGCGACGAGGGCTGAGAACGACCACGTGAACGGCACCGCGAGGACGCCGAGCGTGCTCGACGGTTCGAGTCCGGCGATGATCGTCGACAGGAAGCCGAAGCCTGCGGCCGCGGCACCGGCGCCGACGATGAGGCACACGAGTCCGACGATGAAGAGCAGGGTGCGGTTGGCACCTGCGGCCATTCTTCTCATCACTGCCTCCTCTGGGCGTGCACGCGCACGCTCGGTTGCCTGTCGAAGTCGACCGCCGCGAGACGGTCCGTCACGGCCTGTCCGACATCGCTGCGGATCGCGGCGGTGTCGCGCACCGGGGTGGTGACGGTGACGATCGTCGACCGTGCGTTCGACGACGCGCGGACGCGGGAGACCCCGTCGACGGAGTCCGCGGCGGCTGCCGCGAGGTCCGAGACCGCCGAGGTCGGCAGGGCGACTTCGAACTGTTCGATGTACTCGCTCGTCGGAGCCCGGAAGCCGACGATGCGACGGGGTCCCGGGAAGATCGCGAGGATGATGAGGATGAGTCCGATGACACCGAGGACGATGCCTGCGCCGATGACGATCGGCATCCCCCACTGGAGGGACTCGGCGCCGGAGACACCCGGCAGCGTCGTCGTCAGCGCTGCCTCGGCGCCGGAC